>DATAEU010000107.1:0-33650 GCA_036257835.1 Actinomycetota bacterium
CAGATGGCGATGCTCGACCGCAGGATCGATCGGCTGCGCCGGACCTTCGGCATGTTCTTCGAGGTGATGTCGCAGCGCGGCTCAGGCTTCGCGCCGGCGCTCGCCGCCCATGACGCGATCGCGCTCGACTGCTACACGGTCGTCCGCGCGGCCTTGCCGGGCGTCTTTGGTGGCCCGCTGCTCAAGCCGCTGACCTACATGGAACACGGCTATTCGCCGGCCACGCAGCGCCGAGGCGTAGCCCTCGCCCGCTTGCTCGGCGACAGCAATCCGTTCCCGGTGATCCGCATTCCGTGGGATCGCGACAATCCCTGGCAGTCGGTCTTCCTGCATGAGGTCGCCCACGCGATCGCCGCCCGCGTGAATAACATCGAGGTCACCGGGATTACGCTCGTCTTCTTCGGCGGGTTCACCAGCACCCGTTCCGACGAGCGCGGACCGGCGGCCGCGTTCGTGATCTCGGCCGCCGGACCCCTGACGAGCTTCGCGCTCGCGGGCATCTTCCTGGCGATCGCGCACTGGCTCGGCACGTCCGCGCGGCCGCTCGCCGGCGCGATCGGCTACGTGGGTCTCATCAATGGGATCATCGCGGCGTTCAACGTCCTGCCCGGGTTCCCGCTCGACGGCGGCCGGATGCTCGAAGCCGCGGTCTGGGGCATCACCAGGAACCACGAGACCGGGACCCGCGTGGCGGCGACCGCCGGGATGCTCGTCGCGGCAGCGCTCGTCGCGTACGCGGTCCTGCAGGCGACGCAGAGCTCCGACACCGGCACGCTGCTTCGGGCGGTGTGGCTCGTGATGATCGCCTCGATGATCTTCCAGGGGGCCAGATCGGCCAGGCAGCAGATCGGCCTGCGAAAACGATTGTCGGGAGCCAGTGTGGCCGACGCGATGGACCCGCCGCCGCTCGCGATCCCGGCCGACATGACGCTGTCCGACGCGCTCGACCGCTTCCTGCGCGGGCACGAGCATGATGTGTTCCCGGTGATCGAGGACGGCGGGACGGTGTCCGGCGTGGTGACGTTCGACTCCGCGCGGCGGATCGGCATGGACGATCCGCTGCGACCCGTCCGGGACGCGGTGATCCCGCTGCAGGACGTGCTGACGACGGCCGAGGAGGAGCCGCTCGAGCGCGCGGTGTCGCGCCTCGGGCCCGGCCGCGCGGCGCTCGTGCTTCGCGACGGACGGCTCGTCGGCACGATCAACGGCAGGAGCGTCGGCCGCTGGGCCGCAAGGACGTGACGCCGCGCCGGTCGTGAACGCGTCCGGTGTGTCGGCCCCGGGCGATAGCATCGCGCGGTGGCCCCCCACCCCTTCGATCCCGACCCCTCGCAGCGCGCGGTGCTCGACCACTCGGACGGTCCGTTGTTGGTCCTCGGCCCGGCCGGCACCGGCAAGACGACGGTCCTTCGCGAGCGGTTCGCACGCGCCGTCGAACGCGGGATGGATCCCGAGCGGATCGCGTTGGTCGTCTCCTCCCGCCGCGCGCGCGACGAGGCGCAAGCGCACCTGCTCAACCGTCTGGGCCGTTCGCTCTCCGCACTCCGCGTCACGACGATCCACGGGCTCGCCTTCGCGATGGTCACCCAGCGATACGAAGCGCTCGGGTACCGCGAGCCGCCCGAGGTGCTCGACGCCGTCCGGCAGTTCGCCGTGGTCGAAGAGCTCCTGCGCGACGAGCGGCGCCACCCCGAGCGCTGGCCGGCGTACGCGCCCCTGCTCGAGCTTCGCGGGTTCGCCGACGAGGTGCGGCAGCTCGTCCTGCGCGCAGGCGAACGGCTCGTCTCGCCCGAGGAGATGCAGAAGCGGGCAGAGCGGCGCGACCTCGGCGGGTGGAACGAGCTCGCGCGGTTCGCCGCGCGGTATCAGGACGAGCTCCGCCGGCGGGGCGTGCTCGACTTCGCCGGCCTGTTGGTCCGGGCCGGCGAGGCCGCGCGGGCGGGACCGGCGGTGTTCGACGAGGTCCTCGTCGACGACTACCAGGACGCGACGTTCGCCGCCGAGCGGCTCCTGCCGGCGCTCGGCGCCCGCACGCTCGTGCTCGCCGGCAACGCCGAGGCGCACGTCTTCTCCTTCCAGGGGACGTCCGATCTGCCGCTCTGCCGGCTCGCGGACGATCCCACGGTGCCGATCCAGACGCTGAGCACCGACCACCGCGCACCCGATCGCACCGTCGAGGCGTGGACGGCGGCACACGCGTCCGAGGAGCACCGCGCCATCGCACGCGAGCTGCGACGGATCCACGTCGAGGAAAGCGTCCCGTGGAGCGAGCTTGCGGTCGTCGTGCGGCGGCAGTCGTCGGACGTCGACGCGCTGCTGCGAGCGCTCGACGACGCACGCATCCCGCGCGACGCCTCGGACCCGGGACTCTCGCCCGAGGCCGCCCCCGGAACCCGCCCGTTCGTGCTCGCCCTGGGATGGCTCGTCGCCGGGCTCGAGGAGCGTGACGAGCTCGCCGAGGGATTGCTCACCTCGGAGGTCGGCGGCATCACCCCGGCGTCCGCGCGCGCGTTGCTCCGCACGGCCCGGGCACGCGGGCTCACGCCGGCTGGCGCCCTCGATCTCGAGGACGGACTGACCGTGCAGGAGCGGGCGTCCCTGGGTGCCCTCCGGGACGCGCTCGCGGCCGCCGAGCAGGTCACCGCCTCTGCTGAAGACGCCGTCCGCGAGCTGTGGCGGTGCCTCCCGTACTCGGCCCAGCTCGTCGAGGCGGCCGAGACGTCGGTCGAGGCACGTGCGGACCTCGAGGCGGTCCGGTCACTGACCGAGGCCGCGGCGCTGGCTGCGTCGGCGGCGGATCCGGGCGTCGCGGCCTTCCTCGAGTCGCTCGGGGCCCGCGAAGGGGCGCCGGAGCTCGCGAGGACGCTGGAAGGCGGCGGCGACGTCGTGCACGTCGTGACGGCGCACGCCACCGTCGGGATGGAGTTCGACACGGTGATCGTCGCGGGCCTCCAGGAGGGCAACTTCCCGAGCCTGTTCCGGCCCGAGCCGATGTTCGACCTCGACATCCTCGAACGCTCCGCCACGCGCTCGGAGAGCATCCGGGCACGGATCGCGGATGAGCGACGGCTGTTCGGCGTCGTGCTCTCTCGCGCGCGGCGTCGCGTCGTCCTCACCGCGAGCCACCCGCACGGCAGCACCGCGACCGAGGGCCCGGTCTCGCGCCTCGCCGACGAGCTCGCCGTCGCGTGGCAACCCGCCCCCGTCCCGCCGTATCGCGACCCGGTTTCCGTGGACGAGGCCGCGGCCGCGTGGAGGCGCGACCTCGCCGATCGCGCCGCCAACGCCGGCGTCCGGCTCGCCGGCCTCCGCGGGCTGCTCGAGCTGGGGGTCGACCCTCGGACGTGGTGGTTCCGTCGAGACTGGAGCCCGGCACTCCCGCGCGCCCAACAGCCGCGGCTGTCGTTCTCCCGCCTCGATCGCCTCGAGAACTGCGAACTGCAGTTCGTGCTCTCGGAGGAGCTCGGGCTCGACCCGGGCGGCGGGTACCAGGCGTGGGTCGGCCGCCTGGTCCACGGGCTGATCGAGGACATCGAGAACGGCGCGGTCGCGCGCACGCGCGAGGCGTTCGCCGCCGCGATCGAGGCCGCGTGGGAGCCGGAGCGGTTCCCGTCCCGCGCCGTCAGCGAGGCCGAGCGCCGCAACGCGGTCGAGGTCCTCGTGCGCAACTGGTTCGACCGCTACGGCGACCTCCCGGCCGCGCCGGAGGGGACCGAACGATACTTCACGTTCCCGTTCGCGGAGGCGGTGATCAGCGGCAAGATCGACCGCATCGGTCCGGACGCCACCGCTCGCCGCCGGATCACCGATTTCAAGACCGGCAAGGGGGACAGCGCCGGGCCGGCGGCCAAGAGCCTTCAGCTCGGCATCTACTACCTCGCCGTCTCCGAGTGCGACGAGCTCGCGGAGTTCCGTCCCGTCGATGCCGTCGAGCTCGCGTACCTCGCGGGAACCAAGAAGAACTCCCACGAGCCGAAGATCCTCGAGTGGGCCGTCGACGGCGAGGACGAGGCCGGCTACGTCTCGGACATGCGCGAGCGGCTCTCCTCGCTGGTCCGGCGCGTCCGCGAGCTGCGCGAGGTGGGCTCGTACCGCGCCGACACGGCGGCCAACTGCTTCTTCTGCCGGTTCCAGACGATGTGCTCGCGGTACCCGCAAGGCGCGCCGGTCTTCGAGACGGCGTCGCGCGTGCCGCAGGAGATCACGACGTGAGCGCGTATCCGGACGCCATCGTCGGGTTCCTCGGCGCCGAGCCGACGAACGAGCAGTGGCGCGCGATCTCCTACCCGCTCGAGCCGTTCGTCCTCGTCGCCGGCGCGGGGTCGGGCAAGACCTCCGTCATGGCCGCGCGCGTGATCTACCTGGCCCTGGCGGCGCAGGGGCTCGTCGAGCGCGAGGGCGTCATGCCGGGCAACGTCCTCTGCCTCACGTTCACGAACAAGGCGACCGAGAACCTCCTGCTCCGCATCCGGCGCGCGCTCGGGTCGATCCCGGGTCTGCAGGAGGGCGAGGAGCCCGAGGTCCTCAACTACCACGGGTTCGCGGCCCAGGTGATCGAGCGGCACGGGATGCGGATCGGGATCGAGCCCGGCCAGCGCATCGTCACGCCTGCCCAACGGATGGAGATCGCGGCGCGCGTCCTCGATCGCATGGAGTTCCCGCGGTCGTCGACCAGATGGCAGCCCGCGATCGTCGGCCGGATCCTGCAGCTCGACGAACAGCTCCAGAACCACCTGCGCACGCCCGAGGAGCTCGAGGAGCACGTGCGGGCGAAGCTGCCGATGCTCCAGGCCGCGAGGTCCGAGGAGCCGTTCAACGCCGCCTTCGAACGCGAGGAGCTCGCGCGCGCCGTCGCCGAGTTCCGTCGGATCAAGCGGTCGCTCGGCGTCATCGACTTTGGCGACCAGATCGCGTTCGCGGTGCGCGTCGCCACCGAACGGCCCGAGGTCGGCGAGGAATACCGGTCCCGATTCGGCGCAGTGCTGCTCGATGAGTACCAGGACACCAACCACGCGCAGGCCACGCTGATGTCGGAGCTGTTCGGCGGGGGCCATCCGGTCACCGCGGTCGGCGATCCCGACCAGAACATCTACGCCTGGCGCGGCGCCAGCCTCCACAATCTGCTGACCTTCCCCGAGCAGTTCCGCCGCGGCGACGGCAGACCGGCCGAGAAGCTGCCGCTCTACACCAACTTCCGCTCCGGCGCGTTCATCCTCGAGGCGGCCGACCAGATCATCGGCAAGGTGCCGGCCAAGCAACGGCCGGATGCGGACAAGCGCCTGGTTCCCTACGTGTCGAACGGCACCGGCGCCGTCGAGGTCGCGCAGCTGGACCACGAAGTCGCCGAGGCCGAGTTCGTCGCCGACGCGATCCTCGAGCTGCACGAACGTGGCGAAGCGTGGCGATCTGCCGCCGTGCTGTGCCGGACCCATCGGTTGTTCGAGCCGCTGCAGCTGGCGTTCGCGGCGCGCGACATCCCGGCCGAGTTCATCGGGCTCGCCGGACTGACCAACCTGCCGGAGATCGTCGAGGTGCTCGCGTATGCGCGCGTCGCCGCGAGCCCCGAGGACGGCGTCGCGCTGGCGAGGATCCTGACCGGTCCGCGATACCGAGTTTCGCCGGGCGACCTGGCACGCGTGGCGGCGTGGACGCGCGAGACGTCGTCGGCCTTCGCCCAGCGCCTGCGCGAGGAGCGCGCGGACGAGGACGAGGCGCTGCTCGAGGACCGGCCGTTCCTGATCGCAGAGGCGCTCGAGCACCTCGACGAGGTTCGGGATCTGTCCAGCGAGGGACGGCTGCGCCTCGAGGAATGCCGGCGCGAGCTCGTGGAGCTGCGCGAGGCGGCGCGCCGTCCGGTCTCGTCGTTCCTGGCCGAGGTCGTCCGGCGGACCGGCCTGCTCGCCGAGCTCGACGCCGAGTCGGATCGGTCGGCGGCCGCTGCGAAGCGTCGCAACCTCGCCGCGTTCCTCGACCAGGTCGACGCGTTCCAGCCGGTCGAGGGCGAGCTGTCGCTCGGATCGTTCCTGTCGTATCTCGACTCGATCGAGGACGACCGCGAGTGGAACCCCGTCCAGCCGAGCGACGACGACTCGGTCAAGGTGATGACGATCCATGCGGCCAAGGGCCTCGAGTTCGACAACGTGTTCGTGCCGGGCCTCGCGGCGGGCCTCTTCCCCGATACGCGTGTGCAGGAGAACCCGGCGCGCAAGCCGTCGTCGCTCGACGTCGAGCTGCGGCGCGACCGTCACCTGCTCCCGGCGTTCGACGGGACCATGTCCCACTTCACGAAGGACCTGCGCGAGCAGGAGGAGTTCGAGGAACGTCGGACGGCGTACGTCGCGCTCACGCGCGCGCGACGCCGGCTCTTCGCCTCGACGGGGTGGTGGTACGGAGAGAGCATGCGCGCCGACAAGGGCCCGGGGACGTTCCACTCGGAGCTGGTGCTGTGGGCCAACAAGAGCGGACACGCGACGACGCGGTTCGAGGCGCAGGAGCACGACACGAATCCGCTGGCCGGCTACCAGCAGGCCGCCATCCGCGAGTGGCCCGGCCCGGCGCTCCGCGACGACGAGCGAGACGCGCTCTTCCCCGACGGTTGGCGGGCGGCGGCGGTCGCCGCCGCCGACGTGGGCCGGGTCGAGCAGTCGACGCTCGAGCGCCTCGGCCCCGAGGAGCGTCGGGCATTCGACGAGCTCTCCGCCGAGCGACGGACGCTCGCACGGCACCTGCGCGATCGCGAGGACCCCGGCCACCAGCACCCGTGGATCCCCGAGAGCGCCTCGGTCGGCGGGGTGATCGAGTACGCGCGCTGCCCCAAGCGCTTCTACTGGACGGTCGTGCGCCCGCTCCCGCGCTTCAGCGGGCCGGCCGCCCGGATCGGCACCGAGATCCACCGGTGGATCGAGCGGCAGTCTCGCGGACAGGCGACGCTGCTCGAGATCGACGACCTCCCCGACCTCACGGCCGAGGAGCTCGCCGGTCAACCGGGCAAGATGGCGGACCTGCGACGGCGGTTCGAGGAGAGCCGGTTCGCGGACAAGGTGCCGTTGTTCGCTGAACGACCGTTCCTGCTCTCGATCCACGGCTTCACGATCCGTGGACGGATCGACGCGATCTACGGCGAGCCCGACGGACCGTGGGAAGTCGTGGACTACAAGACCGGCCGGCAGCCCGATGCCGGTGACGGGATCGCGCGGCTGCAGCTCGACGTGTACGCGCTCGCGTGCCTCGACGTGTGGCACAAGCGCGCCGACCAGCTGACGCTGACGTACCTGTACCTCGCGACGGGCACGGAAACGACGCACCGCGTCGACGAGGAGGCGGCGGTTCGGCGGCGGTTGGCGACGTGGCTCCGCGGCATCGAGGCCGGGCGGTTCGAGCCGACGCCCGGCGCGCAGTGCCGCTGGTGCGACTTCCTGCCGTTCTGCGAGGCCGGCGCCGGGTACGTCGCGGCGACCGGCGCTCAGGGCTGACGGTGCCGCGTCACCAGCGCTCGCGCTCGAGCTTCTCGATCTGCTCGTCGAACCGGCGGTACTGCGACGCCGGATCCCATCCGCCCGGGCCGGCCTCGATCACGAACCGGACGGCCAGACCGAGCGCCTCGGCCCGCGCGCGAACGGCGGCGACGAACCATCGGCGATCGCCGGGCTGCAGGAGCACCTCGCCGTGCGTTCCCTGCGGGCGGAGCGAGGCGTCGTCGACGGCGACGGGTGCCGGCCGCAGGATCCCGTCGAGCCCGGGAACCGCCGGATCGAGCACCTCGATCGAACCACGGCCGTCCTTCCACGTCGCAACCGCGACCGCGGTCGCGGGTTCGCCCTCGGCGGGCGGCGGGCGGTAGAGCTCCGCCTTCATCCGACGGGCTACCCCGCGACCGGTCGTTCGAGCCGGCGGAGCATCGTCGCGGCGTACTCGAGAAGCTTGGTCGCCACCGTCGAGTCGTCGCTCACGATCTTGCGGAACGTGTTCCTCTTGAGGACGAGCACGCGCAACGGCGTGTCGGCGACGACGGTCGCGGTCCGGGCGCCGCCGTCGAGCAGCGAGATCTCGCCGAAGAAATCGCCGGGCACGAGCTGGTTGACCGGCTTGCCGCCGGCGTTCCGGACGGTTGCCTGGCCCTCGACGATCACGAAGAACGAGTCGCCCTCTTCGCCCTCGCGGACGATCGACGCCCCTTCCATATACCGCTGCTCGGTGGTCGAATCGGCGAGCCGCTTGAGGTGGCGTCGTGACAGGTGGGAGAACAGCGGGACCTGGGCGAGCAACTCCGCTCCACCTTTCGCCACCGTTCGACTCCTTTCGGCCCGGTCCCGCGCCGGCGCTGCCCGCGCAGCCTAGCGCGTGCGAGCGGGGCCTGTCGAAGTCCCGCGTGTCGGTGGCGGGCGCTACGGTGCGAACGTGGAGATCGGGCTCGCATCGGCCGCCTCCCTCCCCCGCAGGTTCGACGACAGCACGCCCGTCGTGCGCCAGGGCGATCGCGGTCGATGCCTGTTCCTCGTCACCGCCGGGCTCGTGCGGCTGACGTCGGTCCTCCCGTCCGGACGCCAGGTCGTCCTCGCGCTCGTCGAGCCGGGCGAGGTGTTCGGCGAGTCGGCGCTGCTCGGCGAGCCGTCGCCCTTCGAGGCCCGGGCACTCGCCGTTGCGACGGTCGCGCCTATCGACGTCGACACGCTGGAGGCCATCATCTCGCGTCAGCCCGCGACGGCCGCCGAGGTCCTCCGGCTGCTGGCCTCGCGGCTCCAGCGAACGTCGGCGGCGCTCGAGGACGCGCTGGCGCTCGACGTCGGCGCGCGTGTGTCGCGGCGGCTCCACGAGCTCGCGGCGCGATACGGCGTGCCGGAGCGAGCGGGCGTGCGGCTCGGCATCGCGATGACCCAGGAGGATCTCGGCCGGATGGTCGGCGCCTCGCGTGAGTCGGTCAACCGCAGCATCCGCTCGCTCGCCTCGCGTGGGCTGATCCACCGCCGCGGCCGCTCGGTCGTCATCCCCGATCTCGACGCCCTCGCACGCGCGGGTGACGGCGTGGCGTGAGGGGTGGCGGGCGCGCGAACTCAGCCGGATTCTTGCAATACCGCGAGGCTGCACGGGCCACAGAGCTTCGAGCGGCCCTTGACCGGCCGGCCGCACCGTTCGCACGAGCGCGGCTCGATCGCGCGCCAGCGCCGCACACCGTCGGTCGTCCGCTTGTCCGCGCGGCCCTCCGACTCCAGCTTGAGCAAGTGCGCCAGGACGGACCGTCCCGCCAGCTCGTGCAGCTCCTCCGGATACCCGGCGTAGACAGTGGGCACCAGCTCGTCGATCGTCTTCGCATCGGTTCCGAGCGCCACGACGATCTGACGCTCGCGCTCGGCGCGGTGCGCGATGTACTCGTCGAGCTTGGCGACAGCGTCCAGCACCAGCGGCCCGTGTCCCGCGTGGATTGTCTTCGGGCCGAGCTCCCGCATGCGATGCAGCGATCGCAGGTACGCGTTGAGGTCGCCCTCGGGCGGATCGATCACGCTCGTGCCGCGACCGAGAACGGCGTCGCCGGTGAACAACGCGCGGTCGGGCTCGAGGAACAGCGCCGCGTGATCAGGCGTGTGTCCGGGGGTGCCGACGACGAGCAGCTCCGTCGTGCCCGAACGCAGGCGTTCGGCGTCGCGCATCCGCTCGCCGCCCTCGGGCGGCCGGATCGCCGAGACCGGGACATCGGTCATCGCCGCCAACCGCATGGCTCCCGGCGCGTGGTCGGGATGGTCGTGCGTCAGGACGACGCGGCCGACGCGGCCCGCCGCTCGCACGACCTCCGCGAGGTGGCCTTCGTGCTCGGGCCCAGGGTCGATCACGAACGCGGGGGGCTCGCCCACGATCCACGTGTTCGTGCCCTCCAGCTCGCGGACGCCGGGATTGGGCGCCAGCACACGAACGATCCTCGTCACATCACCCGCCGTCCTGCCAGAACACGGATCGCGGAAGCCGGGCCAGGTCGTCTTCGTCGGGCTCGCGGGTCTCGAACGTGAGCGTCATCAAGGCGTCCGCCGTCGCATACCGTGCCAGCTGGCGAACCGTGAAGTACGTCGGCCAGTAGAGCCGCGCAGCCTGCGCATCCCAGTCCACGAGCAACCCGGACGGCGTGACCCACCACGCGGCGGCGGCCTCCTCACCGTCGGGAACCGGATCGGCGCTCGAGCGCGCGTGGATCGCGAAGTACTCGGCGTCGAACCGGACGGGTACGTCGGGCGGCGCGATCCAACGCGCGAGCGGGTGGAGCCACTCGGGGTCGGGACCGCCCGCCTCGAGGAGCTCGAACGGCGTCGCCGGCGCCGGCACGAGCCCGTCGGCGCTCGGGATGAGACCGACCTCCTCGATGAGCTCTCGGATCGCGCACGCCCGCGGCGCCTCGCCCTCGTCGCCGAACCACCGGGCGGCGAGATCCGCGTCGCCGCAATCGACGGCACCGCCGGGGAAGGCGACGTAGCCCGGCAGGAACCGGGCGTCGGGGCTGCGCTCGATCACGAGCACCTCCGGCCCGCCCGCGCCGTCGCGAACCGCGATGATCGACGCGGCCTTTCGGATGACGTCCGACATCCCGCCGATTGTCGCAGACGCCGTCGGTACGCTTGCAGGATGACCGCAGGCGTGCGCGACCGCATCGTCGAACGCATCCGTGAGAGCGGGCCGATCGGATTCGACGCGTTCATGGAGCTCGCCCTGTACGACGAGGAGGGGTACTACGCGCGGCCGCCGATCGGCGTCTCGGGCGACTTCGTGACGAGCCCGCACGTGCACCGGTGGTTCGCGTACGGGCTGACGCTGGCGCTCGCACAGCTGCATCACGCGCTCGGCGCGCCGCGGCCGATCCGGCTCCTCGAGCTCGGCGCGGGCGACGGCACGCTCGCCGGGCAGGTCCTCGAGATCCTCGCCGAGGCCGGCCCGATCGAGTACACGGCGGTCGAGCGGAGCGCCGCCGGAGGCGCGGCGCTGTCGCGGCTCGGCGTACGGGCGCTTCGCTTGTTCGAGACCGTCGGGCCCGTCGACGACGCGCTGATCTTCGCGAACGAGCTCCTCGACAACCTTCCGTTCCGACGGATCCGCCGCCGTGCCGACGGCAGCCTCGTCGACGTCTGCGTCGGCGTGGACCGCGACCGGCTCGTCGAGGTGGAGCAGCCGACGGACATCGGCATCGGTGTCGACGGCCTCGCGATGGGCTCGGAGACGATCGTTCCGACGGGCGCGCTCGCGCTCGTCGACGCGCTCGCCGACCGGATGCGGCGTGCGTATGCGCTCGTGATCGACTACTCGGCCGAGCGCGGACGCGAGGTCCACGGCTATCGCGATCGGCGCGTGATCGCCGACGTCCTCGACCATCCCGGAACGACCGACATCACCGCCGGCGTCGACTTCGACCTCGTGGAGGCCCGCGCGCGCGAACGCGGGCTCGAGGTGCTCGGGCGGGTCACGCAGCGAGATGCGCTGCTCGCGCTCGGCTTCGCCTCGTGGACCGAGCGGGAACGGGACGACCGGTCGGCGGCCGGGGACGCATCGTCGGCGCGGTCGTGGGCGGCGCGCAGCCGCGCCAGCCTCCTCGTGGATGAGCAGGGACTCGGAGCGCATCGGTGGCTACTGCTCGCGACGCCGGGGCTCGGCGCGCCGGTGTGGCTCGAAGTCGCGAGGGAACGCGCGGCGGAATGACGCCGGCGCTACTTGTCGACGTCGCCGACCACGAAGAAGATCGAGCCGAGGATCGCGATGAGGTCCGGAACCAGCGTCCCCGGCAGCATCGCCGGGAGGACCGAGATGTTCGAGAACGACGCGGTCCGCATCTTGAGGCGATACGGGAACTTCGTGCCGTTGCCGACCAGGTAGTAGCCCATGACGCCGAGCGGGTTTTCCGTCCGGACGTAGATCTCGCCGTCGAGGTTCATCTTCTTCGGCAGCTTCGGAGCGACATACGGACCCGGCGGAAGGTTGTCCAGGCACTGCTCGATGATCCTGCACGACTCCCACATACGCTGCACCAACACCCACAATCGGTCGTACGAGTCGCCGTTGCGACCGACCGGAACGTCGAACTCGACCTCCCCGTACTTCTCGTACGGATGCTCCTTGCGCGGGTCGAACGGCACCCCGGTCGACTGCAGGGTCGGTCCCGAGCAGCCATACGCAATCGCGGTCTCCGGCGGCAGGACGCCGACGCCCTTAGTCCTCGCGAAGACGATCTCGTTGCCCATGATCAGGTTGTCGTAATCCCGCAGCTTGGCGCGGGTCCACGAGAGCACCCGCTCGGACTCCTTGAGGAACCCGCGCGGCAGGTCGTCCTTCAGGCCGCCGACGCGCGCGTAGGAATGGTGCATGCGCGCACCCGTCGCCGATTCCATCAGCGCCTGGATGGCCTCGCGCTCGCGGAACGAGTAGAAGATCGGCGTCATCGCCCCGAGCTCCAGCGGGAACGAGCCGGCGAACGTCAGGTGGTTCAGGATCCGGTTCCACTCGGCGAACATGGTCCGGATCCACTGCGCGCGATCCGGTACATCGATGCCGAGGAGCCGCTCGACGGCGATGACCCAGCCGAGCTCGTTGTTGAACGCCGACAGCCAGTCGTGCCGGTTCATGAGGACCAGGACCTGGCGCGCGTCGCGGTACTCCGAGAGCTTCTCGGCGCCGCGGTGCATGTAGCCGATCACCGGCTCGGCGCGCGTGATGACCTCGCCATCCAGCTCGAGGATCAGGCGCAGCACGCCGTGCGTCGAGGGGTGCTGCGGCCCGATGTTGAGGAGCATCTCCTCGGTGCGCAGGCCGGCGGACGCCGGAACCGTCTCGATGTCGAGGCCGCCGCCGCGGACCATCCAATGCTCGGCGGCGGCGGCGAAGGAGCGGCGTTCTTCGGTGTCCACGGCGAGCCCCTATCCTGCCACGCCCCGCGCGCGAACGACCATCGCATCGGCCCTGCCTGTATAGGCTCGACACGTGACCGCGGCCGAGGCCGGAGCACGCCGGAAGATCCCGTCCGTCGACGCACTGCTGCGCTCGGCGCCGGGGCGGCGGGCGGCGGCGAGCCTCGGGCGTCCGCTTCTCAAGGCCGAGCTGGCGCGAACGCTCGATGCCGTTCGCGCCGCCGCCGCCCGCGGGATCGACCCGCCCCAGGCAGACGTGATCCTCGCGCGCGCGTTCCAGTCGGCGGCGACGGTGGCCGCGGGCCTGTCGCCGGTGATCAACGCCACAGGCGTGATCCTGCACACGGGCCTCGGCCGGGCGCCGCTCCCGGCGGACGCACTCGCGGCCGTCGTTCGCGCGGCGCGCGGCTACGCGGACCTCGAGGTGGACCGGACGACCGGCGCGCGCGGCCGGCGGACCTCTCGAGCGGAGACGCTGCTCGTCGCGATGACGGGCGCGGAGGCCGCGCTGGTCGTGAACAACGGGGCGGCGGCCCTGCTGCTCGCGCTCGCGGCGCTCGCGCGGGGCCGGCACGTCATCGTCTCGCGAGGGGAGCTGATCGAGATCGGCGGCGAGTTCCGGATCCCGGACATCCTCGCGGCGTCGGGCGCCAAGCTCGTCGAGGTCGGCACGACCAACCGGACGCGGATGAGCGACTACCGCGCGGCGATCGGGCCGCGGACGGGGCTCGTGCTGAAGGTGCATCCGAGCAACTATCGCGTCGTCGGGTTCACGGCCGCGCCGAGCGCGTCCGATCTGGCAGCGCTGGCGCGGCGGGCGCAGGTCCCGTTCGTCTACGACCTCGGGTCGGGGCTGCTCGACCGCGCCGCGGAGCTTCCGCCCGACGAGCCGACCGCCGCCCAGGCGCTCCGGGACGGCGCCGACCTCGTCGTCTTCTCCGGCGACAAGCTGCTCGGCGGGCCGCAGGCCGGCATCGCTCTCGGCACGGCCGGCCTGATCGAGCGGCTGCGGCGGCACCCGATCGCGCGCGCCGTCCGGGTCGACAAGCTGCAGACGGCGGCGCTCGAGCGCGTCCTCCTGCACCTCGCCCGCGGCGAGCGCGACGCGATCCCGGTCTGGCGGATGCTTCGCGAGCGGACGAGCGACGTGCGGCGACGCGCGGAGCGGATCGCCGCGGCGCTCGAAGGCGCGTCGGCGGTGGCCGTTCGGAGATCGGGTGCGGCGGTCGGCGGCGGCTCGGTGCCCGGTTCGTCGCTCCCGTCCTGGTCCGTCGAGCTCGAGGCCGAGGACCCGACCGCCCTCGCCGCGCGGCTGCGGACGGGCAACCCGTCGGTGTTCTGCCGGATCGACGGCGCGACCACCGGGTTCGACGCGCGGACGGTCGCCGACGAGGAGGTCGACGACCTCGTGCGCGCGATCCGGTACGCGCTCGAGGGCGGCGGCCCGGACGATGCCTGAGGACGTGACGGCGCCGATCCACGTCGTCGCGACCGCGGGCCACGTGGACCACGGCAAGTCGAGGCTGCTGCTCCGTCTCACCGGGATGGACCCGGACCGGCTCGAGGAGGAGAAGCGACGAGGGCTGACCATCGATCTCGGGTTCGCCTGGTGCACGCTGCCGTCGGGCCGCGAGATCGGGTTCGTCGACGTGCCGGGTCACGAGCGGTTCATCCGCAACATGCTCTCGGGCGTGGGGCCCGTCCGGCTCGTCCTGTTCGTGGTCGCGGCCGACGAGGGATGGAAACCGCAGTCCGAGGAACACCTGCAGATCCTCGACGTCCTCGGCGTCGAGGGAGCGGTCGTCGCGGTCACCAAGCGCGACCTCGTCGATGACGGGACGCTCGAGATCACGCTCCAGGAGGTCCGCGAACGCGTCGAGGGCACGGCGCTCGCCGCCGCTCCGATCGTCCCGTGCTCGTCGGCGACCGGCGAGGGGATCGACGAGCTGCGCGACGCGCTGGACGCGACGATCGCCTCGGCGCCGGAGCCCGAGCGGGCGGGACGGGCGAGGCTCCACGTCGACAGGGTCTTCGCGGTCTCCGGGGCCGGGACCGTCGTGACCGGGACACTCACTGGCGGACCGCTCCGCGTCGGAGACGACGTCGCGCTGCTGCCGGCGGACATCCGCGCACGCGTGCGCGGCCTCCAGACGCACAAACGCACGCTCGAGCTCGCGACGCCGGTCTCCCGCGTCGCCGTCAACGTCGTCGGCCCCGAGCGCACGCAGATCGCGCGGGGCGACGTCGTGGCGAGGCCGGGCGAATGGAAGCCGACCGGCGTGCTCGAGGTCGCGCTCGACCCGGTGCGCGGGCTCGGCCACGAGCTCTCGGCGCGCGGCGCGTACAAGCTGTACGCCGGCGCCGCCGAGCGCGACGCGAAGGTTCGGATCTACGGCCGCGATCGGCCCGGCGGCGCGAACCGCGGCTTCGCTCGGATCCGCGTGGCCGAGCCGCTCGTCCTCGGGATCGGCGACCGGTTCGTGCTCCGCGACGCCGGGCGCGACGAGACGGTTGCGGGCGGTCTGGTTCTCGATCCCTCGCCGCCGCGTCGAGCCGGGCCCGAGCCGGAGTCGCGGCTCGCGGCTCGTGCGGCGTCCACGCCCGGCGAGCTCCCCTCGCTGCTCGTCGCCGAACGTGAGGCGGTGTCCGAGACCGACCTCCGTCTCGACCTCGGTCCGGACGTCGACGGCGTCGCGAACGCCGTGTCGGCCGGTGGGTGGTGGATCTCGCCGCCGACCCTCGAGCGCGCGCGGGCGACCGCGACCGCCGCCGTCGGCGCGCACCATCGCGAGCATCCGCTCGAGCCGGGCGCCCCCGCCGCAGCGATCCGCGCCGCCGTCGCCTCGACCCTTCGGCCGGCCGGGCGCCCGGCGACCGGCGCGATCGTCGAGGCCCTCTTGGCCGAGGGATCGCTCGTCCGCGACGGCGCCGCGATCCGTCTGCCGGGCCATCGGCCGTTCGTCGACGAACGCTCGCCCGAGCTGCAGCGGATCGCGGACGCCGTCGCCGCCGGCGGCGCCACCCCGCCGACGATCGCTCAGCTCGTGTCCGCCGGACACCCTCGCGCGGTGATCGACGCGTTGATCCGCGCGGGAACGCTGGTGCGCATCGCACCCGACCTCGTCGTGACGCCGGCGTTCGTCGACCGCGCGGTGGCCGAGATCCGCTCGACGGGGGCGAGCGGGATGACGGTCGGCGCGCTCCGCGAACGACTCGGCACGTCGCGGAAGTACGCAGTGCCGTTGGTCGAGTACCTCGACACGCGCGGGTTCACCGCTCGGCGCGGCGACGTCCGCGTCGCGCGCGGCGCCTGACGGCCGCGCTCAGTCCGCGATCGCGACGACGGCCGAGACCTCGACGGAGGCGGCGAGCGGCAGCGCGGAGACGCCGATCGCCGCCCGCGAGTGCTTCCCGGCGTCGCCGAACACCTCGACGAGGAGGTCGCTCGCCGCGTTGCCGACCTTCGGCTGGTCGCCGAACTCCGGATCGGACGCGACAAACACCGAGACCTGAAGGACGCCGGTCACCCGGTCGAGCGAGCCGAGCGCCTCGCGCAGCGCCGCGAGAATCTGCAGCGCGCACCGGCGAGCGGCCTCCTGCGCCTGCTCGACCGTGACGCCGGCGCCGAGTCGGCCCCGATGCATGACCTGTCCGTCGACGCTCGCGACCTGACCCGACACGTACGCGAGCCCACCGTGGATCCGAACAGGGACGTACGAGGCGAGCGCTTTCGGCGGCGGTGGCAGCTCGATCCCAAGCGTCTCGAGCGTTTCCTCGACTCCCATGCCGCGCATCCTGCCACAGGGATGGGCCCTCCTGCCCGGGACCCGGTCGGGCGCCGCTCGCGATTCCGAAGGGGGCGTCAGCCCGCGAGGAGGGCGCGCCGCCGGAGGACCTGACGGCGCTCGAACTCGTTCAGGCCGCCCCACACCCCGTGCGGCTCACGGATCCGCAACGCGTAATCCAGGCACGGCTCGCGGGCCGGACACCGCGCGCAGATCGCCTTGGCCTTGGCCTCTCGCCCGTCCTTCTCCTCGCGGCGCTCGAAGTAGTTCGGGGCGAAGAACAGCGCGGCATCCGCTCCGCGACATGCCGCCCCGAGCTGCCACCGTTCGTCGACCGGCGCGATCAACCGTTCGGCCAGGGGATCCTCCTCGTCGACCCTCACCCTGGTTGTTCGCAATTCCCAGCTCCAGGGATTCACCCGACCTGATAGGGCGGCAAACGTCATGCGATCGCCACGAACGGCGCGGCCGAGTGCGGCGCCGGTCAGTCGGGCGTGTCGCCAGGATCCGCTTCGGGCTCGACGCGCAGGATGAGCCCATCGACGCCGCGAACGCGGACCCGCGTCCCCGGCGGGATCGGGCCGTCCACCGTTCGGCCGCGCCAGAGCGTGCCCTTCACGAAGACCGGTCCCTCGGGCTGCAGCTCGCCGCGCGTCTCGCCTGCGAGACCCACGAGTCCTCGCTGCGTCGAGGTGATCCGGTCCCGGGACTGCAGCGCAACGGTGAGCGCGAAGCCGTAGTACAGCAGGCTCGCGACAGCGAGTGACCCGGCGAGCCAGGGCGAGATGTCGATCTCCGGGGAGACGCCGCGGAACGTCACCAGCGACCCGGCGACGAACGCGACGAGCCCGAGCGCGGTGAACGCGCCGAGCGAGCGCCGGAGCACATCCAGCGTCAGCAGGCCCATCGCGAGCGCGAGGAGGGCCAGGCCGGGCCAGGAGAAGGGAACGACGGTCAGGCCGTATGCGGCCAGCCCGAGCATCGCGATCCCGCTGAAGCCGGCGAACCCGAACCCAGGTTGTGTGATCTCGAACACGAGCGCGGCGAACCCCATCACCAGCAACAGGTAGATCGCCGACGGCGAGGCCATCGCATGCAGCACCCGCGCCAAGGGACCGAGGTCCGTGAACCGCACGTCGACCGGCGACTGCGACGTGTTCTGCGCGATCCGGGTCCGCAGGATCACGTCCCCCGACGCCGTCGACACGGTCCGCCCGTCGATCGCGGTCAGCAGGTCGGGCAGCGATTCCGCCGCGACTACCGCCAGATGGCGATCGAGAGCCGTCTGCGCGGGAACGGGGCTCGACGGGAACGCCGGCGCCGGCCGGCCGCGCTGTTCGGCCCACGACGAGGCCGTTGCCGAGAGCTCGGCGGCCGTCGGAAGCGTCGCGTTCCGCGCGTCGACGAGATCGACCGGTTCGAGCGGGCCGACGCCCGCGCCGGGCGCGACGGCCGGGAGGCCGGACGCGGAGAGCAACAGGAGCGCGGCGCCCTGAGCCTTGGCAGGCGATGGGCCGACCCACACGACGACGGGGACCGTCGCCTCGAAGATCCTCTTCGCGAGCGCGACGCCGTCCTGGTCGAGCGTCCCGGCGGAATCCAGCTGCACCACGAGCGTCGCGCCGTCGGACTCCGCCTCCGCGAGTCGATCGAGGAGGTAGCCCGACAGGGTCGCGTCGATCGACCCGTCGACCTTCGCGACGATCACGGACGCCGGTCCGGAGGTGAGCGTCGCGGCAGACGCCGCCGGTGCGAGCACGAGGAAGCCGAGCACGAGCAGGGCGAGCGAGACGAGGGACCGGCGCACGGTCCTCCCATGCTACCGGGGCGCCGGCGGTATCCTGCTCGCGACCTCGCCCGATGCAGCCGCCATCCGATCGCCGACCGACGACCCCGGCCCAGCTGATGCGATCGTTGCACCTCCCGGGGGAACCGCTCGTCCCCATCCTGTTCGCCGTTGTCATCGCGATCGGGGGCGCGCTGGTCGCACTGGTGCTGTTTCCGCTGTTCGGCACGCTCGGGATGAGCGCGAACGCGCTCAGCCATCGGATCCACGAAGCCGGCGTCGGCGTCAGCATCCGGATCCCGCACTTCCCCGAGCGCTCGACGATCTACGCCAAGGACGGCACGGTGCTCGCAACGCTCTATCTCGACGAGAACCGAGACATCGTGCACCTCGGCCGCGTCGCCCAGATCGCACAGAAGGCGGTGCTTGCGATCGAGGACGATGGCTTCTACCAGCACGGCGGCATCAACGTGCCGTCGATGCTCCGCGCGATGGCGGCGAACCTCATCGCCGGGCGCGTGACGCAGGGCGGATCGACGATCACACAGCAGCTGGTGAAGAACGCGGTGATCGAGAACACGCGACAGACGTTCGCCCGGAAGTTCCGCGAGGCCGCGATCGCGATGCGGATGGAGAACCGCTACACGAAGGACCAGATCCTCGAGATGTACCTGAACGACGTGTACTTCGGGAACGGCGTCTACGGGATCGGGACGGCCGCGCGCTACTACTTCGCGGAGCCGGCGTCACGGCTCTCGCTCTCCCAGGGTGCGCTGCTGGCGGGGATCATCCAGGCGCCCTCGGACTACGACCCGGTCGCGCACCCGAAGGCCGCCGTGCGCCGGCGTGACACGGTGCTCGACCACATGGAATCGCTCGGCTGGATCACGGGCGCCGAGGCCGACGCGGCGCGCGCACGGCCATTGGGGCTGTCGGCGGCGGCCGAGCGATCGACCCAGAAGGTGCAGCCGTTCTTCGTCTACTACCTCCGCAACCTGATCCTCGACGACGCGGACCACCAGTTCGACGCGTTCGGCACGACGCGCGAGCAGCGCATCCACACGCTGTATCAGGGCGGGCTGAAGATCTACACGACGCTCGACCCTGCGTGGCAGCGGTACGCGCAGGAGGCGGTCGATCAGAGTCCGTCCATCAGCCTGAACGCCGGACCGGACGTCTCGCTGGTCTCGGTCGACACGCACACGGGAGCCATCCGGGCGATGCTCTCGGGCAAGGACTACCAGCGCGACCAGCTGGACCTCGTGTGGCGCGGGACGAGGCAGGTCGGATCGGCCTTCAAGCCGTTCACGCTCGCCGCCGCGCTGGAGCAGCACGTCCCGCCCGGCACGGTGTACTCCTCGAGGTCGCCGTACTGCTCGCCGGCGTGGACGAGCGCGGACCACTGCGTCTCGAACGCGGAGAGCGGCGATCACGGATACATCGACCTTTGGACGGCGACGCAGGATTCGGTCAACGTCGTCTTCGCGCAGCTCGCGCTCGACATCGGCCCGTCGTCGATCGTGGACGCCGCGCACGCGATGGGCATCACGGCGCCGCTGCAGGCCGTCCCGTCGATCACGCTCGGGACGGAGGAGGTCTCGACACTCGACATGGCCTCGGCCTACTCGACTCTCGCGAACGACGGGGCACACTGCACACCCTTCGCGATCGTCCTCGTCGACGTTCCGGGCGGTGGAACGCTCTACCGGCACCGGCCGCGGTGTGAGCAGGCGATCTCGCCGACGATCGCGCATCAGATCACCGCGATGCTGCAACGCGTCGTCTGCTGCGGAACCGGGACTGCGGCGAACATCGGACGACCCGTCGCCGGCAAGACCGGGACGGCGCAGGACTACACGAACGTGTACTTTGCGGGCTACACGCCGCAGGTCGCGACCGCGGTGTGGGTCGGGTTCCCGCAGGGGCAGATCCCGATGGGGTCGTACTACGGCCACTCCGTGTTCGGCGGCACGCTCGCCGCGCCGATCTGGCACGCGTTCATGGCGAAGGCGACGGCCGGCATGCCCGTCGAGTCCTTCCCCGCGCCGCCGCCCCAACCGAGCGGTACCGTCCCCGACGTCGTGGGGATGCGTTCCCTCGAGGCCCAACAGTCGATCGACCATGCGCACTTCACGCCGATCGTCGTCAAGGTCGACTCGGTCGAGCCCGTCAACACCGTGCTCGAGCAGTCGCCGGCCGGCGGCACGAAGCTCGCGCTCGGCGGCGGGGTGAAGATCTCCGTCAGCAACGGCAAGGGAAAGGGCGTCGCCGTTCCCGGCGTCGTGGGGATGGAACAAGACGTGGCCGTCAAGGCGCTCGAACACGCCGGCCTCGTCGCGAAGGTCAAGTTGATCGACGTCACGAACAAGCACGAGGAGGGGGTCGTGATCGAGCAGGACCCGGGCGCGAACGAACACGTCGACCGGGGTTCGACGGTCGTGATCCAGGTCGGCCGCTCACCGGCGCCGGCGACGACCGCCCCCGCCGCACCTCCCTGATCGTCGACCTAAGCGAGGCGTTGGCGCACCTTGGCCTGGACGACGTTCCCCTCCACGCGGCCCTTCCCGCGCGCCATCACGGCGCCCATGACCTTGCCCATCTCCCTCATCGAGGTCGCGCCCGTCTCCGCGATCGCCTCCTCGACGAGAGCGTCGACCTCGGCCTCGGAGAGGCGCTCGGGCGCGTAGGCGGCGAGCACGTCGCGCTCGGCGGTCTCCTTGTCGACGAGGTCCTGCCGGCCCCCCTTGGCGAACGCCTCGATCGATTCCGAGCGTCGCTTCACCTCGCGCGCGGCGACGTCGCGGACCTCGTCGTCCGAGAGCTCGTGCCGGAGCTCCTTCTCACGATTGGTGATCCCGGCCGAGAGCATGCGGAGCGCGCCGAGCCGAACCTTGTCCCCCGAGCGCAGCGCTTCCCGCATCTCGGTCTGCAGCCTCGTCTTGAGCGAGACATCGGCCACCGTAGACTCCCTCCGTGCTGCCGGTCCTCGTCGCCATCGCCGTCGCCGGCATCGCATGCGTGGCGTACGGCGTGCTGCTCGAACGGCGGTGGTACCGGCTGGCGCGGTACCGGCTGGACATCCTACCGGCGGATGCCGAGCGCCCGGTCACCGTGTTGCACCTCTCCGACCTGCACATCGTGACCGGACAGACGCGCAAGCTGGGGCGGTTCCTCGAGACCGTGCCGGGCGCAGACGTCACCGCGGTCACCGGCGACATCCTCGGCGAGCCCGAGGCCGTCGAGGACGCCGTCGCCCTGCTGCACGACGTCCGCGGACGCGAGGCGTCCTACTTCGTGCTCGGATCCAACGACTACTTCGCGCCGAAACCGTTGAACCCCGTTCGCTACTTCCTGGGCGGTGGCAGGCGACGCCGCGCGGCACGTCGAGGGCGAGCGCGAGACCTCGTCGTGCAGCTCGAGGCCGATGGATGGGCGCATCTCCGGAATGTCCGAACCAGCGCGACGATCGGCGGGCTCGAGATCGAGCTCCTGGGGCTCGACGATCCGCACATCGATTGGCAGGACCTCCGCGTCGCGCCGCGGCGCCGGTCGGGAGCGTTCGGTCTCGGCGTGGTGCACTCGCCGGATCCGCTGCCGGAGCTCGCGGCCCTTGGATGGGACTTCGTCGTGTACGGCCACACGCACGGCGGACAGGTGCGGATGCCATTCCTCGGCGCGCTGGTCACGAACTCGTACGTCCCGCGACGGCTCGCCGCCGGTCTGATGCGGCTCGGCACCTCGTACGCCCACGTCTCCCCGGGCCTCGGAACGAGCAAGTACGCGCCGTTCCGGTTCCTGTGCCGCCCCGAAGCGACGGTGCTCGAGCTCCGTCCGGCCCCGCAGACGCGGGTCAGTCCTGCGGGCGCACCATCTTCTCGTGTCGAACGCGCTCGTCGTACTCCGCCTCGGTGACGTAGCCGAGATCGAGTGCCGCCTGCTTGAGCGTCGTCCCCTCGTGGTGCGCCTTCTTCGCCACTTCGGCGGCCTTGTCGTATCCGATCGACGGTGTGAGCGCCGTGACGAGCATCAGCGATCGATCGAGCAGCTCGGCGATCCGGTCGCGGTTGGCCTGGATGCCCTCGACGCAGAACTCGCGGAACGTGCGGCACACGTCGGACAGGATCGCGACCGAGTGCAGGAAGTTCCGGATCATCACGGGCTTGAACACGTTCAGCTCGAAGTTGCCCTGCGAGCCGGCCACGGTGATCGCGACATCGTTGCCGAAAACCTGACAACAGACCATCGTCATGGCCTCGGCCTGTGTGGGGTTGACCTTCCCGGGCATGATCGAGGAACCGGGCTCGTTCTCCGACAGCGAGAGCTCACCGAGGCCGCTCCGCGGTCCGCTGCCGAGCCACCGGAGGTCGTTGGCGATCTTCATCAACGACACGGCGAGCGTGCGGATCGCGCCGTGGGCCATGACGACGGCATCATGCGCGGCCAACGACGCGAACAGGTTCGATGCCTGGCGGAACGGCAGGCCGGTCAGGTCGGCGATCTTGACCGCCGCGAGCTCGCCGAAGCGCGCCGGCGCGTTCAGCCCGGTCCCGACGGCGGTGCCGCCGATCGCGAGCTCGTACAGACCGTCGAGGACCTGCTCGAGCCGCTCGACGTCGGCGTCGAGCATCGCCACGTAGCCCGAGAACTCCTGCCCGAGCGTGAGCGGAACGGCATCCTGCAGATGTGTCCGGCCGATCTTCACGATGTCGTCGAACTCGACCGCCTTCTTCTCGAGCGCGTCGCGCAGCGCCCGCACCGACGGCAGCAGCCGTTCGACCACCGCGCTCGCCGCCGCGATGTGCATCGCCGTCGGGAACGTGTCGTTCGATGACTGCGAGCGATTGACGTCGTCGTTCGGATGGATCGGTTCCTTGGATCCCATCTGGCCGCCGGCGAGCTCGATCGCACGGTTCGAGATGACCTCGTTCGCGTTCATGTTCGACTGCGTGCCCGAGCCCGTCTGCCAGACGTACAGCGGGAAGTGTTCGTCGAGCTTTCCCTCGATCACCTCGTCGGCCACGCGCACGATCAGATCCGCCTTGTCGGCAGGGAGCGTCCCGAGCTCCTCGTTGGCGAGCGCCGCCGCCTTCTTCAGGATGCCGAACGCGCGCACGACCTCGACCGGCATCCTGTCGTCGCCGATCGCGAAGTGCCGCAGGGACCGCTGCGTCTGTGCCCCCCAGTAACGATCGGACGGGACCTCGATCTCCCCCATGCTGTCCGCCTCGGCCCTCATGGCTCCTCCATGTCCCGGGGGCTACCGCTCGCGTTGCGCTCGCTTCATGAGCCCCCGGACCCCTCGGTCACGCGTTCGAAGACCCGCTCGTAGCCTGCCACCATCGCTTGTTTCGAGAAGAGACGTTGGACCCGTTCGCGGCAGGCGTGTGGGTCGATGTCGCTCAGCCGTCGAAGCCGCTCGGCCGCCTGCGCAGGGTAGTCCTCAACGTCGACGATCCACCCCGTCACGCCGTCCTCGACGACCTCCGGAACCGAGCCGCGGGGCGTCGCGATCACCGGTGTTCCACACGCCATCGCCTCGGTCATCACGAGGCCGAACGGCTCGGGCCAGTCGATCGGGAACAGCACGGCCTTCGCCCGCTGCAGCAGCGACAGCTTCTCGTCGTGCGAGATCTCACCGCGGACGTCGGCATCGGGCGGCAGGACCGGCTTCACGTTCCGCTCCCACTCCTCTTCCTCTCGTGAGTGGGCGATCTTGACCGCCGAGATCAGACGCTCGCCCGCGAGGCGGGCGGCGTCGACCGCCCGCCGCCACCCCTTGTCGGGGTCGGCGCGCCCAAGGAACAGGACGAAGTCCTCCTTCTCCACCCGCAGCGGGTATCGGTCCATGTCGATCCCGTTGTAGACGACACCTCCGTAGCGCAGGTCGGGGTCGAACAACCGTTGCGCCTGGCTGATCGCGACGTACCACGCTCGGTCGGCCGCGAACGAGTACAGCCGCTTCATCTCCTCGGTGAACGACCCGTGGAGGGTGTGCACGACCGGCACGCCCGTCTCGACGGCCGCGGCGAGGGCCGAGAACGGCGAGTGCACGTGCAGCACATCGAACCGATCGCGCGCGTCACGGAGCGCGAACAACGTGTGCGTCGTGTCGAGGATCGGGTCGTTGATCGTTCGGGACCCGGGAGCTTCCTCGTAGACAAACTCCAGATGCGCCTTCGTCGAGGAGTCTCCCGTCGCGAACAGCGTTACGTCGTGCCCGGCCTCTGCGAGCCCGTCGGCCAACAGGGACACGACCCACTCGATGCCGCCGTATCCCTTCGGGGGAACGGCGAGCCAGGGCGGACACAGCTGCGCGATCCTCATCGTGGCCTCCGCATGGCGCCTGTGGTCGCACGCGCGCGAACGACCACAGCCTACCGGCCACGGCGGCGGGTCGAGCCGCTACACTTGCTCGCTGCGGGACGTGGCGCAGTTTGGTAGCGCGCAGCGTTCGGGACGCTGAGGTCGCGGGTTCAAATCCCGCCGTCCCGACTTCGGTGGGCCCATCGGCCCGGTCAGCCTTTGTCGGATCCCCGCAAGGTGTTGCGCGCCAGGTGATTGACGCTCCTGGTGACACATGGGTAGCCTCGTCGCGGCTGCGAACAGGCACCAGCGTGTACGCAGCCGTTGTGCTGTCCGGGGGACGATGAATAGGAGAGACCGACTCGCTACGCGGCTAGCGCTTGCCGCGCTCATCGCGATCGCCGCGACGGTTGGTGTCTCTTCCGCTTCCTCCGCCGCTCCCTCCGAGCAGGACGTGCGGGCCGCGCAGGCCCGCGTCGACCAGCTCAACCGGCAGATGTCCCTCCTCGTCGAGCAGTACGACCAAGAGCAGACACGCCTGCAGGAGATCCAAGGCAAGCTCGTGGACGCACGCGCCGCCGCGCAGCAGGCGCGGACGACGGCCGACGCCGCGACACAGCAGCTCAACGAGCGCGCGGCATCCGTCTACACGCGCACGGGGTCGGAGCTCGAGGTCCTGCTTGGCGCCGACTCGTTCGCCGAGTTCTCGGACCGGCTCGAGTACGTCGGCAGCCTCGCGCAAGCCGACACCGACATCGCCACGAAGGCCGAGCGCGCCCAGCAGCAGGCGCAATGGGCCGGCCAGCAGCTCCAGGACCTGCTCCAGCAGCAACAGGACGCACTCAGCGCGCTGCGGAGCAAGCAGACCCAGGTCAAGAACGCCATCTCGAACGCCCAGGCCGAGCTTGCGGCGATCAACAAGCGCTACCACGATTACCTCGACGCACAGGCCGCCGCCGAGGCCGCGCAGGCCGCCGCGGCGTCCGCGTTCAGCAACGTCTCCCCCCCGCCCGGCGGTCCACCGCCGGCGCCGAACCCCAACGCGCAAGCCGCCGTCGACGCCGCGTACTCGGTGATCGGGACGCCGTACGTGTGGGGGGCCGCGGACCCGAGCGTCGGGTTCGACTGCTCCGGCCTCACGATGTGGGCGTGGGCGCACGCGGGAGTGGCGCTGCCGCACTCGTCGGCGATGCAGTACGCCGTCCTGCCGCACATCAACCCGAGCGACGCGCAAGCGGGCGACCTGGTCTTCTTCTACTGGCCGATCAGCCACGTCGGCCTGTACATCGGCGGCGGACGCATGATCGACGCCAACCACACGGGCGACGTCGTGAACATCCGATCGGTTTCGTGGGGGTCGGTCACCGGCGTCGCGCGGCCGTGACCATCCGTCAGCTCGTCGGTTCCACCGTTCCGTTCGTCCCCTTCGCCCGCACGTCGTAGTGCGTCCCGAACGCGTGCATCCCGTGGACGAACACCTCGCCGAGATCGTCGGGGACGGCCGGATCGATCGTCACGCGACCATCGTGCGCGTCCAGGCCGAGCATGGACTTGACCAACAGGAACGGCGCACCGGTCGCCCACGCCTGTGGGGTGCACGCCGTCGGGTACGGCACCGGGAATTGCCCGAGCGAGCGGTCGAAGCCCGCGAACGCCTCGGGCAGCCGGAAGTCGGAGTACGACGCCGCGTCGAGCTGAGTGAGGACGATGCGGTTCGCGTCGTCGCGGAACCCGTACCGTGACAGGCCGAGCGCGATGATCGCGTTGTCGTGCGGCCATACCGTTCCTGTGTGGTAGCCGATCGGGTTGTACCCCGTCGCCTGCTGCGACAGGGTCCGGACACCCCACCCGGAGAACATGTCGTGTGACATCAGGACGTCGCGGACCCGGCCCGCCCGTTCCTCCGGCACGATGCCGGACCACAGCAGATGCCCCATGTTCGACGTCATCGTGTCGATGGGATGCTTGTCGCCGTCGAGCCCGACCACGTAGTAGCCGCCGGAGTCCTCCGACCAGAACACCTCGTTGAACCGCTCGTACAGCGCGTCGGCCTCCTTGCCGAGACGAGCCGCCAGGCCCATGTCGCCCATCACCCGCTCGGCGAGCTCGGCCGCTCGACGCTTGGCGTCGTAGACGTATCCCTGGATCTCGGACGTCGCGATCGGTAGGAACGGGATCATCGCGTTCGCGAACTGGATCCCGTCCCACGAGTCCTTCCAGCACTGGTTGCCGAGGCCCTGGCTCGAACGCGTCCCGTACTCGACGAATCCGTCACCGTCCACGTCGCCGTAACGATCGCACCACTCGAGCGCCGCGAGGACCTTCGGCCACCGAGCGCGCACGAACGCGTCGTCGCTTCCGTGACGCCAGTGCTCCGACATCACGACGAGCCACAGCGGCGTCGCATCCGCGGTGCCGTAGTACGGGCTGTGCGGCTTCTCGCCGGTCACGGTCAGCTCGCCCGAGCGAATCTCGTGCAGGATCTTGCCGGGCTCCTCGTCGCGGAAGTCGTCCACGCGCGTCCCCTGCATCTCACCGAGCAGGTGCAGAGCCCCGTGCGCGAGCTGCGGCCCAACCCAGAGGGTCTGCAGGGCGGTGATGAGCGTGTCCCGCCCGAACAGCGTCATGAACCACGGGAGTCCGGCGGCCGGAAGGACGTACGGCTCGCCGCCCTCCTTGCCCTCGATCCGCAACGCAGCGAGATCGAGGACGGACTTTTCGAGCACACGCTGCAGCGTCGCGTCGGTGCAGCGGAAGCGCGGGACGTGCTCGAGCCACGTGGTCAGCGCGCCGCCGGCGTGCTCCCGCTCCTCGCCGAAATCCTGATGCATCGGCTCGAGGACGTCCTCGTTCAACCGAACCGTCACGCGCACGAGCGCGATCAGCGTGTGGCGCGACGGCAGCTCGACGTCCCACACGAACCCGTCGCGGTCGACGGCGACCGGCGCGTCTACACCCTCGGCGACGCCCTCGATCCCCGGAACCAGCCGGCTCCGCGTCACGGTGATGTTCGTCTCGGCGAGGAACTTGGGGACCTCGTAGTGGAAGTGCAAGAGCCGCTCGTCCTCGTCGTGCTCGGTGTCGATCTCCTCGCCACGATCGCGCACCGTGCTCTTGACCTCGAAGAGGTCGGCGAAGTCCACGCCGGCATCCAGACGCAGCCGGAACCGGAGCGGCGCCGGCGTCGAGTTGTAGACGGCGATCTGCTCGTGGATGCCGCCGCCGACGAACCGGAAGCGCCGGACGGCGAGGCTGCCCGCGCGGATCGGCAGCTCGGGGTTCGAGCCGGGGAGCTCGGGGTTCGTCAGGAAGAACGCGGCCGAGTAGTAGTCGACGACCCTCGACTTGAGGAGCTGCAGCGGTCGGTCGTCGATTGTCAGCGCCCATTTCGAGACGAACCGCGTGTCGTCGTGCAGCAGCCCGCCGACCGAGCCCGGCGGTACGTCGCCGGCGGCATCGGAGAACATGAACGTCCGGCCCTCGAGGATCGCGATCGATTCGGGCCCGAGCTCCGGCGGGAGCTGCTTCTCGTCGCCGATCCGCTCGGCGGGTCGCGACTCGGGATACGGGTCCAGCGGCGTCGGCCGGCGCTCCGCCATCGTCGGGAGCGCGCCGGAGCCCCCGTACGCGATCATCGGCTTGCCGGCACCGCCCGCGATCGGCGGGTGCTCGAGGTCGTTCAGCCGTTGCTCGGCCTGCGCGATCAACGGGTCGTTGCCGATCGCGCGCGCCTCGTCGCGCGCGCGCTCGAGCAGCTCGCGCGCCTGCTGCCGTCGCACGTCCTGCTTGCCGGCGGTGGAGTACTTGAGCTTCTCGTCGGCCTTCACGATGAGCTCGAAGATCTCCTGAGGGGTCACGGCGCCACCGCCACGACGACCTTGACGTCCTCGTCCCTGCGTTCGAGCGCTTCGCTCCAACGGTCGAGCGGCACCCATCGCGTCACGAGGGCTTCGAGCCACGCGGGATCCGCGGTCGCCAGCGCCCGGACCGCCGCCTCGTAATGGCGCCGGTTGGCGTTCACCGATCCGACGATGGCGTTGTTGTTGAGGACGAGTCGTTTGTTCAGCGCGTCAACGGCGACCTCGGTCGCTCGGCGAGACGGCGAGATGCCGGTCACCGTCATGACGCCGTCCGCCGCGAGGTGCTCCATCGCATGGAACACCAGCGGGCCGAACCCAGTGCACTCGATCACGAGGTCGAACGCGCCGGTCACCTCGTCGATCGAGCCGGCGTGGTACGTCGCGCCGAGCTCGCGTGCGCGCTGCGGCTTCGGCCCCTCCCGCACCATGTCGAGCACGTGCATCTCGAGCCCGCGCTGCGCGCCGAGCATCGTCGCGAGCAGCCCCAGCGGACCCGCGCCCGCCACCAGTCCCCGGCGCGGCGTCCATCGCGCGCGCGAGGCGATCGTCTCGGCCTGCTCCCACGCCTTCGCGGCGACGCTGGTCGGCTCGGTCAGGACCGCGAGCCGCCCGAGCGCCGGATCGACGCGAACCGCCCGCTCGGGTTCGATCCGGAACCGTTCGGCGAGGAACCCGTCGGCGCCTTTGATGCCGTGCTCCGTGTACCCGCCGTTCCGGCACATGTCCCACTCGCCGGCGGCGCACGCCTCGCACGGCTCGGGGTCGGGGCGGCGGACGAACGCCACGAGCAGGTCGCCCGCAGCGAACGCCGAGCCCGGCGGCGCCTCCAGCACCCGGCCGAGCGACTCGTGGCCGAGGATCAGCCGGTCGCATCCCGCCGGCGCCTCGCCGTAGAGACCGCCGACGATCTCCTCGTCGGTTCCGTCGACGCCGACCGCGATCGTTTCGCAGAGGACTCCGCCGTCGGCGGCGTCCGGCTCGGCGACCTTCGTGAGCCGGGCCGACCCCTTCCTCCCGGGTTCGAGCGTCAGCGCGAGCATCGTCACGGCTGCACCGCCTTCGACTCGAGGTACTGACGGATCGCGATCGCCGCGGCCGCGCCCTCGCCGACGGCCGAGGCCAGCTGTTTGGTCGAGCCGCTTCGGACGTCGCCAGCCGCGAACACACCAGGCAGCGACGTCTGCATCCCCATGTCGGTGACGATGAAGCCGCGATCGTCGAGGTCGATCTGCCCCTTCACGACTTCGGTGTTCGGGTCGAGCCCGATGAACACGAACACGCCGGCGGGGTGCAGCTCCGTCGACGTCCCCGTCTCGAGGTCCTTGATCGCGACGGCGCCGAGCTTGCCGCTGCCGTCCGGCTTCGGCGTGAACCACTCGACGGCATGCTGCAACAGCACCTCCATCTTCGGATGCATCACGATCTTGTCCTGCAGGACCTTGTTGCCGCGGAGGCGGTGGCTGCGCTCGACGATCGTGACGCGGTCGGTGAACTGCGTCAGGAACAGCCCTTCCTCGAGGCCGCTGTTGCCGCCGCCCAGCACCAGCAGCTGTTCCGAGCCCTTGTAGAACGGCCCGTCGCACGTCGCGCAGAAATGGATGCCGGCGCCGATCAGGTCGTCCTCGCCCGGCGCGTTCGTCCGCCGGTACGACGAACCGGTTGCGATGAGCGCGGCGCGCGCGTGGTAGTGGTCGCCGGTCGCCGTCTCGACGTCCACCCGGTCGCCGTCGCCGCTGAGCTGGGTGACCGAGACCGCCTGCAGCATCTCCACGCCGTACCGCCGCGCCTGCTGCACGATGCGGTCGGCCAGGTCGGCGCCCCCCACGCCCTCGGGGAAACCCGGGTAGTTGTCGAGGCGCTCGGTGACGCCGGCCTGTCCTCCGAGACCCTTGCTGTCGACGATCAGTGTCTGCAGGTTCTCCCGCGCGGCGTAGATCGACGTCGTAAGACCGGTCGGACCGCCGCCGATCACGACGAGGTCGTAGACGTGCATCATCGCCATTCGGCTGAGGCCGAGCTTGTTCGCGAGCTCCTCGTTGGTCGGCTCGGACAGGTGCGACCCGTCCGGGAACACGATGGTCGGGATGACATTGTTGCCCTTGTTCCGTTCCTGGACGACCTTCAGACCGTCCGGCTCTTGGTCGACGTCGTGCCATCCGAACGCGATGCGCTGGTCCGACAGGAACCGCTTGGCCCGGCGACAGTCCGGGCACCAGCTTGCCCCGTAGACCTGGATCTCCGCCACGTCGACCCCCTTCCGAAGGGGCGGTCTCGTCGCGGCGCCCGTCCGTTACAGGAGCTTCGCACGAGACGCCCCGTCGGTTCGAGGCGGCGTGGCGACTAGCGGACCGCGCGCGAGAGCGGGACGAGAGCCTCGGTGTCGTCGCGGATCTCGTCCGCCTCCCGGAGTCGATCGAGCCACGCGACCGGCAGGCCGTCGACACCGACGGCGGCGCCGAGGAGGCCCCCGGCGACGGCGCCGTTCGTGTCGGTGTCCCCGCCGAGCCCCACGATGTACCGGAGCGCCGGCTCGAACTCGTCGAACCGCAGCAGCGCCTGAAAGCCGGCCGCCGCCGTGAACAGGCAGAACCCCTGGTCCGGACCGTCGATCGGCCGCGATCGCCCGACGTGCTCGACCAGGAACTCGAGCTCCTCGCCGCCGTCCCGTTGGAGCACCGCCGCGAGCCCGGCCTCGGCCGCGCTGCGCCGACCCTCCCCCCGGACTAGGGCCGCGGCAGCGAGCGTCACGGCCGTCACCGCGGTCCGGCATCGCTCGTCGGCGTGCGTCAGCGCCGACATCGCGGGCGCGATCTCGACCAGCCGCTCGGGCCGGTTCGCGTAGGCGAGGCCGAGCGGGGCGCAGTACGTGACCGAGCCATTGCCCGCCGAGACCTCGGGGCCGCGCTCGCGCCAGACCGCCAGCGCGGCCTCGTCGGCCGCCACCCCGCTCGCGACTCCGCCGTCCGCCAGGCGCTTGAGGACCCGGCGGGTGATCGTGCCGACGTCGGGCGGATCCGAGGCGAACCACTCGAGATGCCGTCGGACGAGGTCGTCCGGGTCGAAGCGCCCCCGCTCGGCGAGGCTGCGCGCGAGGTTCCGCGCCAAGGCGGTGTCGTCCGTGGTCGAGCCCGCCGGAAGATCCAGCCACTCGAGCTCGAGCGCGGGGATCGGGTCGGGGACGTTCCGGGCACGGAGGAACTCGAAGGGGGCTCCGAGCGCATCGCCGAGCGCGAGGCCGAGCATGCTGCCGACGACGCGGTCGCGGAGGTCCATGCGAGCGGGGATGCTAATCCGTCGCCGGGGGCCGGGATGCGGCGGCCCGGTCAGCCGGTCGAGCGATTGGTACGCTGAAGCACCGCATGGACAAGCTCGGACCTCGTCATCGCATGTGCCGGCGCGTGGGCGCGCCGGTGTGCGGCCGTCCCAATTGCCCAGCGAACAAGCGCCCCTACCCCGGTGGCCAGCACGGCCGGGGCCGCAAGCGCTTCTCGGAATACCAGGTCCGGCTGCTGGAGAAGCAGAAGCTCCGCGCCATCTACGGCGTGGGCGAGCGTCAGATGCGGATCTACTACGACCGCGCCAGCCGGAAGAGGGGTGTCACGGGCGAGGAGCTGATCCGCCAGCTCGAGACACGCCTGGACGCCGTCGTGCTGCGGCTCGGGTTCGCGCTGACGCAGCGCCAGGCCCGACAGCTGGTCTCGCACGGTCACGTGCTCGTCGACGGCAGGCGGATCGACGTGCCGAGCGCCCAGGTGAAGCCCGGCCAGACGGTCGAGATCTCGGGCAAGGCCAGGAACTTCGTGGGCGTCCGCGAGGCGATCGAGCTCACCCCCGACCCGCCGGCCTACCTCTACCGCAACAAGGACGAGCTGAAGGGCACGCTGTCCAAGCTCCCCGAGCGCGACGAGATCCCGCTCCCGGTTCCGGTCGAAGAGCGCCTCATCATCGAGTTCTACTCCTAGACCGCGCTCATCCGAACGTCATGGTGTCCTCACGACTGTCGATCGAAGCCAGCGCAAGCTTCGGTGCCTTGCGATCCACCCGTTGCTGGAACATCACGAACAGGAGGATCGCCACCAGCAACAGGATCGGGAATCGCAGCGCGCGAGCGACGGCACCGACGGTCGCGCCACGCTCGGTCGGCAGCTCCTGACGGATCGAACGAATCGCTTCCCAGGCGGCCACGCTCGAAGTCACAGCCACCGCCACGCCTCGGCTCGCCGCGATCCGCGCGATGTCGATACGACCGATCGCAACGTGACGACCCCCTGGGTGGTGCGACGGAGACGAGGGGGGGCGAAGAGGCGCTCGCGCCCCGAGGCGTCGTTGACCCGCCGGGCGCGTCGCCACCACCGCTCGAGCCGGTCCAGTCGCCGGGCCTGGGAGCCGGGAAGGACGATCCGCTCGCCCGAAGGACCGCGGCGACGTCGTCGACGACCGGATCGGTCACGGCGTCGACGGGTGTCGGCACCGCCTCCCCCGCATCGGTCACCGCATCGGCAGCCTGATCCGTCGTTGCGTCGACCACCGTCGCGATCGTCCCCGAGGTCGCGCCCAGGCCAGACGGCGCATCCGTCGCGGTCGCCAAGACCTGGCCGTCGGCCTGGTCGGCACAGCCGAGGGCGCTCGAGGTGCACGTATCGGCGGACGCGGGCCAGCCGCCGCCCGCCGCGATGAGCAGACAAGCGCCGACGACGACGCCAGAGCACGGCCGGCGCGAAGATGCGACTTCATCCGAACCCCCTCGTCGCGATCCTGCTGTCCTTTCGCTGTCGAGTGCGCTCGGGAGAAACTTGATCGATAGCGGAGCGACGCGGTCCGAAATCACCCGTCGCACGCGGCTCGCGAACGCAGTCGGGGTGCTCATCGTGGCCGATCGGTCGGTCGAGGCGTCCGCCGAACGCCCTGTGCCATTCGGCCGTAGACGGACGTGAGAGCAGGATGTTTACTCGCGAGGCAATGAAGGCACTTCCCCGCGCACGGGCCGGCCGGTCGCCGGCGGCATCGAAACCTCCGACGACGCGTCCGCGCACGGCCGGGCACG
>DATAEU010000110.1:0-6305 GCA_036257835.1 Actinomycetota bacterium
TGCGCGAGCCCCATCACGTGTCCGAGTTCGTGCATGAGGACCACCCCGTCGCTGAACCGGCCGTCGAACCCGAGCGGCAGATGCCCGCCGGCGTCCATCGCCACGACGCCGCTCTCGTACGTCTGCGCGTCGGCGCCGTCGCCGGCCTGCGGCATGCCGAACGCCGTCGCCCGCCTCGTGTCGACCAGGAAGTCGAAGTGCGAGTGCGGCACCCACGTGATTAGCACCGGCAGCCACCGCGAGGTGGTGTTCCCGGTCTGGAAGGCGCGTCCGATCTGCTGATCGGCCGTCCGTGTCGTCGCGCCCTCGTACACGAAGCGGTTCCCCGTCGCGGAGGCCACCCGAGCGACCGCCTGCCGAACGTCGTCGAGCGCGCCGGTCGGCGCCGATGAGAGGTTGACCTGGTAGCGGATCGGCGCGCACGGATCCCATCGGATCGGCACGCCGCCGGGTCCGACCCGGAGGAACTTGTACGCCCCGCTCCCCGCGGTGAGGTGACGGACGGCCGCCCCGCCGCCGAACGTGCCGATCGCGGTGGCGGCCAACCCGGCCGCGACGACGGCGGCGAGGACGATGCGGCCGGTCCGGCGACGGCGCGGCGGCTCGAACGGCGACCGCGGCGCCCCTCCGTCCGGACGCGGCGGGGGAAAGCCCGGCGGCGTCGGGAAGGCGGCGCCCGGACGGGCGCCCGGTGGTGGGGGCGGCAAGGAGGCGTCGTCCATGCGATCGATGCTACGTCCGGCCGCGGCGGCGCCGGCCGATCGTCAGGGTTCGAGCAGCGCGCGGTAGACCTCGTTCACGGAGACGCCGTGACGGCGGGCGGCGTCGGCCGCGGCGTCGCGCTTGCGCGCGCCGCCCCTGACGAGCCCGCGTGCCTCGTCCAGCGCGCCGGCGGGATCGCGGCTCGGCGGGGGCGCGCCCTCGACCACGACGACGATCTCGCCCCTCGGCGCTGCGGTCGCGAACCGCTCGAGCACCTTCGAGAACCGGCCGCGGACGACCTCCTCGTGCAGCTTGGTCAGCTCGCGCGCGACGGCGACGCGGCGGTCGCCCATCACCGCGAGGGCATCGGTCAGCAGCGAGGCGAGCCGGCTCGGCGCCTCGAACAGCACGAGCGTCCGTGGATCGTCGGCGAGGGCCGCGAGCCGAGCGCGCCGTTCCCCGGCCCGGCGCGGGAGGAATCCCTCGAAGGCGAACCGATCGGTCGGCAGCCCCGAGACGACCAGCGCCGCGATCGCGGCGCTCGGCCCCGGGACGGCCGTGACGGGGATGTTCGCGTCGATGCACGCGCGGACGAGCCGGAACCCCGGATCCGAGACGCCCGGCGTGCCGGCATCCGTGACGAGCGCGACGTCGTCGCCCTCGCCGAGCCGCTCCACGAGCTCGGCGGTCCGGCGCTCCTCGTTGCCCTCGAAGAAGGACACGAGCGGCTTCGAGATGCCGAGACGGGCGAGCAACCGTCCCGACCGGCGCGTGTCCTCGGCCGCGACGACATCGACGGCGTCGAGGGTCTGCCGCGCGCGTTCGGTGAGGTCGCCGAGGTTGCCGATCGGCGTCCCGACGACGAACAGCGTCCCGCTCACGTCCCGACGCTAGAGTGACCCGCCCATGCCCACAAGCAACGGGGGTGCGGGGGGCTCAAGAAGAGAGCGCGAACGCGCGAGCGGTAGCCCCCCGGCAAACAAGGGGGGTGCGGGGGGCTCAAGAAGCGAGCGCGAACGCGCGAGCGGTAGCCCCCCGGCAAACAAGGGGGGTTCGGGGGGGTCAAGAAGCGAGCGCGAACGCGCGAGCGGTAGCCCCCCGGCAAACAGGGACTACTCGGGCACGCCGCTGGCCAAGAAGCTCGGGATCCGCGAGGGCTCGCGCGTGCTCCTCGTCGGGGCGCCGTCCGGCTTCGCGCTCGAGGCGCTCCCCGCCGGCGTCGAGCTGCTCCGTGCGGCTCGCAAGGGCCTCGACGTCGTCCTGTTGTTCGCGACGTCCCTCCGGGACCTGGAGCGGCGCTTCCCGAGGCTCGCCGGCGCGATCGAGCCCGACGGACGGCTGTGGGTCGCGTGGCCGAAGAAGGCCTCCGGGATCGCGACCGATCTGACGTTCGAGACCGTGCAGCGGCTCGGGCTCGACACCGGCCTCGTCGACAACAAGTCCGCCTCGATCACCGACGCGCACCAGGGGCTGCAGTTCGTCGTCCGGCTGCGCGACCGAGGATCGCGGTGAGCGGCGACGACTCGGCCCGACAGGGCCGTCGGGCATGGACGGGGGCGCCGTCGGGAGCATAGGGGCTCCGCGCGAACGTCGCTTACCATCGACCGATGAGCACGACGGCGACGACGACTGCCGAAGCCTTCTCGCCGCACCGCGAGACGCTGATCGAGGCCTTCCGCCGCTGGCTGAACCGACCGGTCGTCGCGATCGTCGCGGTCGCCGCCATCGCGGCGGGCGTTCGGTTCGTGCACCTCTCCTACCCGCACACACGGATCTTCGACGAGATCTATTACTCCAAGTCCGGCTGCATCTACCTCGGGTACTCGAACCAGCGCTGCGACGTCGACAGCGCTGACGAGAAGTACTGGCGATCGACGAAGGGCGACGTCGGCGATTGGGTCCATCCGCCGCTCGGGAAATGGATGATCGCCGCGGGCGAGCTGGCGTTCGGGACCGAGTCGTTCGGCTGGCGCGTGTCGTCGGCCGTCACGGGCACGGCGACCGTCGTCGTGCTGGCCATGATCGTGCAGATCCTGTTCGGCAGCGCGCTGTGGACGTTCGTCGGCGGGTTGCTCCTCGCCACCGAGAGCCTCGACGTCGTGCAGTCGCGAACGTCGATGCTCGACATCTTCGTCACGTTCTGGATCGTCCTCGCCTTCCTGTTCCTCCTCCTCGACCGAAGATGGATCGATCGGCGGACCCCGCCGCCGCCCGAGCCGGTCGAGCGCGAGGACGCGGCCCCCGAGCCGGTCGAGGCCGAGGAGGCGCCGCCGGCACCGGCGCCCGTCCCCTCGCCGTTCTTCCGGCCATGGCGGATCGCGACGGGCGTCGCGCTCGGCGCCGCCGTCGCGAGCAAATGGTCCGGCCTCACCGGGATCGCGGGCGTCGTCGCGCTGGCTCTGCTGTGGGAGATCGGCCGGCGTCACCGTGCCGGCATGCCCGCAGGGCGGTCGATCTGGAAGGCCGTGCAGTGGGAGGCGTTTCCGATCGTCGTGTGGCTTCTCGTCGTGCCGTTCGCCGTCTACGTCGTGTCCTACGTCGGGTGGTTCGTCCAATTCCATTGGAACGTCGGCGCATGGGCCAAGCTCCAAGGGGACATGGCAAGCTACAGCGCGCACCTGCAATGGTACGACCCACAGACGCACAAGCCGATCCATCCGTACCTCTCGCACGCGTGGCAGTGGATCCTGTTGGCACGGCCGGTCCTATACTTCGCCAACTACGGCAACGACGCGCGCCGTGTGATCTACGCCAACGGCAATCCGGCGATCTTCTGGGGCGCGCTGCTCGCGATTCCGTGGACGGCATCCATGTGGTTCCGCCGCCGAGATTGGCGCGCCGGATTCATCGTCCTCGCGATCGCCGCCCTGTATCTGCCGTGGTTCTTCGTCTCGCGTCCGCAGTTCCTCTTCTACGCGACGCCGATCTCGCCCTTCCTCGTGCTGGCCGACGTGTATCTGATCCGCGACCTTTCGCAGATACAGGTCGCCGGTTCGCGCTCGCGGCCGTACCTGCCCGTGGCGGTCGGATTCGTCGTCGTCTCGGTCGCGCTGTTCGTCTGGTTCTGGCCCGTCTCGACCGGGTCCTCCGTGCTGAACGGAACCCAATGGCAGCTCCGGGCGTGGTTCCCCGGCTGGGTCTGACGACGAGAGCGTGACCATCGGTCAACCGTCGGCGCGCGATGGCTACGGAAGCGCTCGAGGCGCCGGAGTAGCATCCGCGCGATGCCCGGCCGAGAACACCTCTTCCTCCCGATGCGCGACGGCGTCCGTCTGCACGCGACGCTCTACACGCCGGACGGCAAGGGGCCGTGGCCCGCCCTCCTCGAGGCGCTGCCCTACCGCAAGGACGACCTGACCGGCCGCGACCGGTCTGAGTACGAGCGTTACGCCGGGGCCGGCTACGCGATGCTGCGGCTCGACGTGCGCGGGACCGGCACGAGCGAGGGGCCCGCGCTCGACGAGTACCCGCCGGTCGAGCTCGACGACCTGAACGACGTGATCGCGTGGCTCGCGTCGCGGCCGTGGTCCAACGGCAACGTCGGGATGTTCGGCACGTCGTACTCCGGGTTCAACTCGGTGCAGGCCGCGATGACGCGGCCGGAGGCGCTCAAGGCGATCGTCACGATCTTCGCAACCGACGACCGCTACACGTACGACGACGTCCACTACTTCGGCGGCGCGCTCAAGGCGCTCGACCTGTGCGACTACCCGGTCATGATGGTGGCGATGAACGCGCTGCCGCCCGTACCGTCGCTGTTCGGCCACGGATGGCGCGAGGAATGGGAGAAGCGCGTCCACGGCAACGAGCCGTGGCTGCTCCGGTGGCTCGAGGAGCAGAACTACACGCCGTACTGGAAGCACGGCTCGCTCCGCGAGGACTACGCGTCGATCACGGCGGCCACGATGATTGTCGCCGGGTGGGCCGACGGCTACTGGAAGGACGCGTTGCACGTCCTTCAGATGCTCGAATGTCCGAAGAAGCTGTTGCAGGGTCCCTGGGCGCACGCGTCGACCGAGACGTCGCTCCCGGGCCCGAACATCGACATCGTCCCCGAGCTGATCCGGTGGTTCGACCGATGGCTCAAGGGCGAGGACAACGGGGTCGACCGCGAGCCGCAGATCACGTTGTTCGCGCGCCGCCCGACACCGCCCGCGCCCGATCTGCGGCAGGTGCGCGGCAAGTGGCGGTCCGAGCCGTCGTGGCCGCTCGAGCGCTCGACGGAGACGACGCTCGCGCTGGCGGACGCGCGACGCGCCGGCGCGGCGGCCGAGGGGCGCGACGCGCTCGAGGTGCGCGGCGACGTCGGGTGGACGGCCTGGATCAGCTGTGCGGGACACCTGCCGTACGGGCAGCCGCTCGATCAACGGCCGGACGAGCCGTTCTCGCTCGGCTACGAGTGGGAACCGCTCGAGCGGGAGCTGGAGATCCTCGGCGCCCCGCGGTTCGAGGTGACCGTGACGTCCGACAAGCCGGTCGCGTTCGTGTCGGCCAAGCTCGTGGACGTCTTCCCCGACGGGACGTCGGCGCTCGCCGGGCGCGGGTTCCTCAACCTGACACATCGCCGCTCGCATGAGACGCCGGAGCCACTCGAGCCGGGCGTGCCGGTGCGAGTCACCATCCGGTTCATGGACACGTCGTGGATCTTCGAGGCCGGGCACCGGCTGCGGCTCGACGTGGCGGGCACCGACTGGCCGAACACGTGGACGCCGCCCGAGCCGGTCACGATCACGATCGACGTATCGGACGCGGTGCTGGTGCTGCCGACGCTCGAGGGGCCGTCACCCGTGTCCGATCCTCCGCCGCTGCACCCTCCCACGCCCGGCGTCGAGCAGGAGACGTACGTGCCGCCGGCGGCAGGCGCCGCGCCGACCGCGACGCGAGGACGAGAGCGCCCCGACGCCATCGACTGGAAGATCGCGCACGACGTCCTCGAGCGGCGCACCACGATCACGTGCGGGAGCTGGGGCACCTCGGCGGCGCAGGACGACGTCCCCGAGACGTTCGAGCGGTACGGCGGCGTCGTGAGCGTGTCGACCACCGATCCCGGCGACGCGCGAGCGGACGCGAGATCGGTGATCCGCATCGCGTACCCGGAGGCGACCGTCGAGACCGAGGCGCGCTACTCCGTCGTCAGCGACGAGACCACGTACCACGTCGAGATTGAGCTCGACGTGCGCGAGAACGAGGAGCACAAGTGGTCGCGCCGATGGGAGCGCTCGATCCCACGCTGGCTGCAGTAGCGGAGCGCTTCGCTCGACCTGCAGCCGGCCTCCGCCGCTACGGAGCAACGCCGCGGTTCGTCGTCAACAATCCGCAGTGAACGATCGTGCGTCGATCGGCGGTCGGACGGCCCACGGATCGTGAGGCCTGATCCAGAAACTGAACGCGGCAGACATCAGGAGCACGAGGAAGGCCGGCTACCCGTACGGATGCCCGATCGAGTAGCACTGCGGATAGCCAACGCAATCCGCGCTTCCCGGCGGTATCGGAACCGGACCACTGATCCACCAAAGGATCACGGCGACAGCAATCCCGGCGATGAGGATGATGCGCGCAAGTCGGCGACTCGGGGGAAGGCCGATGCCCGCGAGTATCACGGC
>DATAEU010000112.1:0-9559 GCA_036257835.1 Actinomycetota bacterium
GCACAGTCGACGGCGATCTCGCTCGCGTACAGCTTGGCGATCGCGGCCTCGGTCTTGAACGGACGCCCGTTGTCGCGGAGCCACCCCGCCCGCAGGTACGCCGAGCGCGCGTTCTCGACCTTGACCTTCATGTCCGCGATCTTGAACTGCAGACCCTCGAACGCGCCGATCTGCCGCCCGAAGGCTTCGCGCTCGGTGGCGTACCGAACGCTCTCCTCGAGGCACCCGCGGGCCAGGCCGGTCGAGAGCGCCGCGATGGCGACACGCCCGTCGTCCAAGATCTCGAGGAACTGCGGATACCCCCGGCCGCGCGTGCCGAGCAGGTTCGCCTCCGGAACGCGAACGCCGTCGAACGACAGCTCGTGCGTGTCGCTGGCGTGCCAGCCCATCTTGCGGTACGGCGGTCCGACGGTGACGCCCGGTGCGTCGAGCGGGACGAGGATCATCGTGAGGTCGCCGGCCTCCTCGTCGCGAGCGGCGACCGTGCAAACCTTCGACAGCTCGGTGCCGCTGTTCGTGATGAACGCCTTGCTCCCGTCGATCCGCCACTCGCCGTCCTCGAGCCGTGCCCGCGTCCGGATCGCGTGCGCGTCCGAGCCGCCGCCCGCCTCGGTCAGCCCGAACGCGCCGAGGATCTCACCCCGACACATCGGGCCGAGCCACTCGCGTTGCTGCTCGGCGGTCCCGAACTTGTAGATCGGGTTGGCGCCGAGGCCGACCGCGGCCTCGACCGTGATCGCGACCGACGAGTCGGCGCGCCCGAGTTCCTCGAGACACAGGCACAGCGTCGAGAGGTCCGAGCCGAGCCCGCCGACCTCTTCCGGGAACGGCAGACCGAACACCCCGAGCTCGCCCAGGCGGCGGACGATCTCGACGGGGAACGTCTCGGTCCGATCGAACTCGGCGGCGGCGGGCGCGACGACGTCGGCCGCGAACGCGCGGACGGCGTCGCGGAACGCGACCTGCTCCTCCGTCAGGTCGAGGTCCACGGTTTACCTCCGCGCGAGCAGCTCGGGCTCGACGAGCGCCTGCTCCCAGTGGGTGCGCTCGAGCGTCTCGCGCGCGTCCTCGACGGCCTCGGGCCCGCCGACGGCGTCCGGGCCGAAGACGCTCGCGATCATCCACACCTGCGCCGAGATCTCCTTCGAGCGCCCGCGCTTACGGACACCCTCCAGCGCCCGGCACGCGTGCTCGAGCGCGCCCTCGAAATCGCCCTCGGCGAGCAGGATGGCCGTCTCCGCCTCGAGCAGCCATCCGAGCGTCTCCGCCGCGTCGCCCGAGCGGACGTAGGTCGCCGTCTCCTCGACGACCTGACGGGCGGCCGCGATCTCGCCGGCATCGGACAACGAGCGCGCGAGCGCCCATGCCGTCCACGTCACGATGCTCCGCTCCTTGAGATCGCGGCAGATGCGGTAGGCCTCCCGGAGGTCCTTGAGGGCGTCGTCGAGCCGGTGCAGCAGCCGGCGCGCGATCCCGCGCGACGTGAGGCTGCTCGCCAGCTCCCATCGCGCGCCGAGCTCGCGGAACGCCGCCACCGCCTTGTCGAGATGCGGCTCGGCCTCCTCGAATCGCCCGCGCCGCCGGAGCGAGTTGCCGAGGGACTCTCGGGCCGTCGCGAGCGAGAAGCCGTCGCCGGTCGCCTCGGCGATCGCCAGCGCGGCCGTCGCGAGCGACAGGCACTCCTCCTCGTCCCCGATCTCCGAGATGACCGCGGCCAGCGTGGTCAGCGCGCGCGCCTCGGCCCAGGGGTCGCCCTCGGCGTTCGACCGCGTGACCTCGAGCGCCTCCTCGAACATCGCGCGCGCACGATCGAGATCGTTCCGCCAGTACGGCTCCCACCCGGCGACGAGGAGCGTGCGCGCGAGGGTCCGCGGATCGGCGAGCGCCCTGGCGGCCTCAAGGGCACGGTCGAGGTGCGTCTGCGCGGCCTCGCGGTTGCCGCGGATCGACAGCTCGATGTCGCCCAGGAACCGCGACGCCTGCGCGCGGATCCGCGTGTCCTCCCCGCCGATCTCGAGGGCGCGCTCGAGCGGCCCGACGGCGGCCTCGAAGTCGCCGAGCCAGTAGCGCGCCTCACCGAGGTTCGCGAGCATCGATGCCTGCGGGACGCCCCAGTCGCGCTCGGACCCGGCGAGGGCGAGCGCGCGCTCGTACAGGTCGGCCGCGGGCCGCGGCTGCGACGCCTCCATCGCGAGGGCGCCGGCCCGTTCGAGCGCGGCCACCGCGCGATCGGCCAGCGTGCGATCGCCCGGGTCGAGGTCGAGCGACGCGCGCGCCGCCTGCTCCAGGTGGTACGCGATCGCGCGCGGATACCGAGACGCTCGCTGCTCGTCGGCCGAGATCCGTTCGGCGACGCGCAGGTGCAACCGCATCCGCTCGCGCTTCGGGAGGCTCTCGTACGCGACGTCGCGCACCAGCCCGTGCCGGAAGTGCCACGTCTCCGGGTCGTCGACGTCGCGGACGAGGAGCTCCTCGTCCTCGAGGATCGCGAGCGCCTCGGGATCGGCGTCGGCGATCAGCGCGAGCTCCGACGTCGCGAACGTCGAGCGCGCGAACACCGACGCCTTGCGGATCAGGTCGCGCGCCGCCGGCGCGAGGTGATCGATCCTCGCCGCGATGACCGCCTGCACGGTCGGGGGGAGCAGCCGCATGGGGAGCCCGTCGGCGCCACTCGGCAGCGCGGTCCGCTCGTGCATCAGCATCCCGGTCGTCTCGACGATGAAGAACGGGTTCCCGCCTGCGTGCGCGGCGATCCGTCCCGCCGTCGCGTCGTCGAGTCCCTCCCCGGCCTCGCGCGCGAGCTGCGTCGCGTCGTCCAACGCCATCGGCTCGAGGTAGAGGTTCAGCGAGTCGCCGAGCCCGCCGCCCCAGTCCGGCCGCTCGTCGAGCAGGTCGAACCGCGCAACGCACAGCGCGAGCATCGGCACACGCTTGGCGTCGCGCACCACCTGTTCGACCAGGTCGAGGAGCGCCGGCTCGGCCAGGTGCATGTCCTCGAACACCAGGACGATCGGGTCCGACGCCGCCAGACCCTCGAGAAGCGCGAGGAGGGCCGAACGGATCTCTGCGACGTGGTAGCGCCGCTCGCCCCCGGCGTCGTCGGCGAAGCCCAGCGCATAGCCGAGCCGGACGAGCACGTCGTGCTGCTCGCCCTCGGGGCAGCACCGCTCGACGAGCTCCTGCAGCGCGGCGCGGATGCGCTCCGGCGGCGCGTCGGGCCGCTCGCCGAGCTGCTGCAGCAGCACCTGACCAACCGGCGCGAACGTGACGTCCTCCTCGAACCGATTGGCGCGACCGGTCAGGACACGGACGTTCTCGGGCAGACGCGAGAGGAACTCTTCGGTCACCCGGCTCTTGCCGATCCCCGGCTCGCCGAACAACGACACCATGTGGCCGCGGCGCGCCTCGACGGCGCGCTCGAACGTCTCGCTGAGCAGGCGGAGCTCCCGCCGGCGGTCGACGAACGGGATCGCCCGCCGCGCGGCCCCCGCGGACAACCCGAGGACGGGCCAACCGGGGAGCGTCTCCTCGAAGCCCTTGGCCTCGATCTCGATCCGCTCGCCGAACTCGACGTGCGCGTTCGCGAGCAGCCACGTCGTCTCACCCACAAGGACGCCACCGGGCGCCGCGATCTGCTGGAGCCGCGCCGCGGCGTTCACCACCGCGCCGAACAGCAAGCCGCGCTCGGCGGCCTCCGACCCGATCGCGACCGGCCCGGTGTTCACGCCGACGCGGCACCGGAGTGGCACCGGGAGGCGGAGACGCTCGCCCAGGCGACCGATGCGATCGGCGATCGCGAGCGCGGCGCGGATCGCGCGGACCGCGTCGTCGTCATGCGCCCTCGGGATGCCGAATACGCCGACGACGGCGTCGCCGGCGAAGTTGTACGCGCGCCCCTCGAACGCCTCGAGCTCCTCGGTCACGACTTGGTAGTAGGCGCCGATGACCTCGCGGTACAACTCGGGGTCGAGCATCGCCGACAGCCGCGTCGAGCCGACGAGGTCCGCGAAGACGACGGTCACGATCTTGCGCTCGCCGGCCGGAGGCGCCGCGACCGGGAACCCGCAATTGGGACAGAACCGGGCGCTTGACGGCAGGAGCTCGCCGCAGCGCTCGCACCGGTCCTGGCTCACCCGCCCAGCATACGGTCGTGCCGGAGCGACCCATCGCGCTCGGGATCGCGCAGACCCGGCACGAGCAGCACGAAGAGGACGAGGATCACCGTGCCCGAGATGCCGGCGATCGCGACCGTCGCGCGCGCGCCGATGGCGCCGGCGATCGGCCCGGTGATCGCGAACGAGACCGGCACGAGCGCCGCGGAGATCAACCAGTCGATCGACGAGACGCGGCCGAGGAGCGATCGCGGCACGAGCGTCTGCATCAGCGTGTACCAGACGACGATCAGACCGGAGAAGGCGCCGTTCATCACCGCCGAGACGAGCATCGCCTGCCACACGTTCTGCACGAGGGCGAAGGCAGCAAGGACGCCGGTCGCCACGATCCATGCGACGTACATGAACGTCACGGCGCGCCTCGGAAGCCCGCGCTGCCCGACGACGACGGAGACGGCGATCGCACCGAGGCCGCCGGCGGCAAAGACCAGGCCGAGGTCGGCCGCCGAACCGTGGAGGCCGTTCTTCACGATGAACGGGATCAGGACCTCGAACGGGCCGAGGTACACGAGCAGCACGACGGTCGCCGCGACCATCGCGCCCCACAGCCACGTCCGCTCCCTCACGTAGCGGAGACCGACCCGAGCGTCCTGCCACACACTCTGCTCGGTCCGCTCGCGCGGCGCCGGTCGATGCCGGATCGCGAGCACGAAGACGGCGGCGGCCGCGAACGACACGGCGTCGGCCATGAACGCCCATCCCGAGCCGAGCGCCCCGACGATGACGCCTCCGAGCGCCGGCCCGATGAAGTTCATCGCGAGCGGTCGCACCGTCTGGCGGTTCGAGTTCGCCTCGACGAGCAGCTCCTGCGGCACCACGTCGGCGACGAGCGCGTTCACCGGCGGCATGAAGAACGCCTCGCCCGTCCCGAACAGGACGGCCAGCGCGAAGACGTGCCACAGCTCGAGCCGCCCCGCCAGGCTGAGGAGCGCCATCGCGAGGACGGCGACGCCCTGCCCAAGCGATGCGGCGACGATCACATGCCGCCGATCCAGCCGATCGGTCACGACGCCGGCGAGCAGGATCAGCGGGATCTGCGGCAGGCTCCACGTGACACCGACGAGGGCGAGCGCCGTCGCGCTGTTCGACAGGTGGAGCACCTCCCACGCCAGCGCGACCGGGAAGATGCCGTCGCCGAGCAGCGACACGGTGGTACCGATCCACAGCATCCGGAAGTCCCGGACCCGGAGCGGGCGCAGGACCGCGACCCGGTCGATCAGCGGGGCGCGGTCGCTCACTCCTCGTCCGCGCCGGAGAGGACGCGGAACCCTCGGATGTCGAGGATCGAGCCGGCGCGCTGCGCCTCGAGCACGACCTCGACCCGAGCGCCGATCTCGAGGGGTTCGTCCCCCTGGTCGATCACGCGATGCAGCAGGAGCGCGTCCGCCCCGTCGAGCCGCACGAGCCCGTACGTCACCGGCGTCTCGACCGGCCGCTCGTCCACGTCGACGAACGCGATCGTGAACGATCGGAGCTCGCCGCCGGGTCCGACCTCCACGTCGGCGTTCAGCTCGCCGAAGCACCGTTCGCAGAACAGCCGAGCCGGCACGTACGTGTACGAGCACTCCGCGCAGCGCGAGCCGACGATCGCGCCGCGATCCCGCAGCGCCGAGAAGAACGCCTCCCCCGCAACCCCCGGCGTGTACCGGTGCGCGACGGGCATCCCGCCCTCCCAGCGTCGCACCTCGCCCGGATCGGTGATGCGCTCGAGCATCAGGAGCCCTCCACCGGCGCGAAGTGCGCGATGTCGAGGATCGATCCGGTGCGCTCTCCGTCCCCCTTCCACACGGCACGGACGGACATCCCGATCGAAACCGCCTCCGGGTCGATCCCGGCGACCATGTGCAGCAATCCGCCCTCGGAGGTGCCGTCGATCCGGATGACGGCCGGGACGTCCGGCGTCTCGAGCTCACGCATGTCCCACGACACGTGTGCGATCGAGAACGTCTCGACCACGCCGGTGTCCGGCACCTCGACCCACCCATCGGTCGGCCGGAAGCACCGCTCGCAGAACATCCGCGGCGGCACCAACACGCGCTCACACCGCCGACACTCCCGCGCCAGGATCTTTCCGTCCCGAAGTCCGTCGAGGAACCGCGAGATCGCAACGCCCGCGTCCCATGAGTACTTCGGATCGAGCCGGAAATCGACCGCGCCCACCGCCGCCCTGAACTCGGCGTCCGAAAGTGAGTGTCCCGCCGTGGAGTACGGCGGCGTCTCGATCACGGGGAGGCTCTCGGCGCCGGGCCCGCCGGGGGGCGCTTCGCTCATTCCGCTCACTTCGCTCGCTTCATGGCCCCTGGCGATTCCCGCCGCCGAGAGCCCATCTCGAGTCATGACGACGACCGTTCCAACCTGCATCAGGTCCCCCCAGGCTTGTGCCACGCCGCGCTCCGGTGTGCCGGGGACCTGGCGTTTGCCCGCTTCGCCTCGGAGCTGCCAGAAGAGCTCGGCGATCTTCATGAGGCCCGCCGCCGCGATGGGGTTGCCGACGCCCAGCAAGCCGCCGGACGGGCAGCTGGGAAGGTCGCCGTCTCTGTTGAGGACACCGTCTCTGGCCGCCTCTGGCGCCTTGCCCTTGTCGAACAGCATCAGGCCCTCTAGGTGGTGGAGCTCCTTGTAGTCGAACGGGTCGTAGGGCTCCGCCACGTGGATCTCCTTGCGCGGCTCTTCGATGCCCGCCATGTCGTAGGCCATGCGGGCGGCGTTCTGCACGTACTCGGGGAAGACGAGGTCGCGATTGGTCCAGTAGGTCGTGTCGAGGTTCCATCCGACGCCGTCGATCCACACCGGGTTGTCGGTGATGCGGCGCGCGGCCTCCTCGGACGCGATGACCACGGCGACGGCACCGTCGCTGATCGGTGAGACGTCGAGCCGTTGCACCGGCCACGCGAGCGTCTCGCTGTTCAGGACGTCGTCGACGGTGATGTCGGCCTGGCCGAGGAGCGCCGCCGGGTGGTCGGCGGCGTTGCGCTTGTTCTTCACGGCGACGCTCGCGATGTCTCGCTTGTCGATGCCGTGGACCGTCATGTAACGGTTCATCTCGAGGGCGAAGATCCAGAGCAGGTTGGGGCCGAGCGGCCGCTCGAGGATGCTGTCGAAGATCGTGAGGAACGCACCTTGCGGGTGCGGCTGCGTGCTCGACATCTTCTCCTCGGCGACGAGGAGCGCGACGTCGAACATGCCGCTCGCGACCGTGTACCAGCCCTGGATCGCCGTGAAGACACCGCTGCCGCCCCCAACGTACGTGCGGATGAACGGCTTCCCGAACGCACCCGCTCCGTCCGAGAGGTACTCGCCCTTCATGTGCACGCCGTCGAACGCGTCGGGCGCGCTCGTCAGGCACACCGCGTCGATGTCCTCGAGCGACAGCTCACAGGAATCGAGCGCGGCCCGCGAGGCCTGCCACGCCAGCTCCTTGCCGGTCTCCCGCGCGCGTCGCATGAAGCGCGTCATGCCGGCACCGACCACCGCGACGCGCCGGCCGGCCATCAGCCGTGCTCCCCACTCGAGGGGCTACCGCTCGCGCGTTCGCGCTCGCTCCTTGAGCCCCCCGAACCCCCCGCATACTCGATTAGCTGCATCGCGTTGCGGTCGGGGTCCGAGAACGACGCGTAGCGCGCGTACCCGGGCACCTCGCCGAGGTGCTCGTCGAACGCGAGACCCTTCTGCTCGAGGCTCGCCTTCGCGAGGTCGAGGTCGTCGACCTCGAACACGACGGTACCGCCGGGGAGCGGCGACGCACCGGTGCCCGGACCGCCGTGCAGACCGATGCGGATGCCGCCGCCGTCGACCTCCGCCCAGTCGTCACCGTGCCGCATCCGCAGCTCGAGCCCGAGCCGGCCGGTGTAGAAGTCGAGGGCGCGGTCCATGTCGGCGACCCAGAACCAGACGTGGTCGATCCGGCGTAGGTCGCTCACTCGCCGATCCCTTCGTCGTTCGCGAGCACGGCGACCGCGACCGACGTGCTCGGCACGCCCCGCCAGGACTGCGCGACCGCCGTGTAGACCTCGTCCACCTGCCGCTCGCCGGCCTCGCCGCGCAGCTGCTCGACGCACTCGAGGACGCGCACGAGCCCGTTCGCCTCGAACAGGTTCCCCTGACCGAGCGAGCCGCCCGATACGTTCACCGGCAGGTCGCCGTCGGGCTCCAGCCCGCCGTCCTCGAGCAGCGCCGCGAGGTCGGTGCCCTCCGCGAGCCCCAGCGCCTCGACGTGCTGGAGCTCCTTGAACGCGTAGCGGTCGTCGACCTCTGCCAGGTCGATCTCCTCGGCCGGGTCGTCGATGCCGGCTTGGTCGTACGCGCGCCCCGCCGCGACCCGCGTCGTGTCCGCCTCGCCCCACACCCGGCTCTCGAGCGTCGGGCTGCCCGACGACCACCCCACGCCGATCACCCACACCGGCGCGTCGCTCAGCTCCCGCGCGCGTTGGTCGGCGGCGAGCACCACGACGACGCAACCGTCGGCTCGGGCCGCGATCTCCAGCTCGCGGAGCGGCCACGCGACCGGCGTCGAGTCCTCGATGTCGCCCGCCGCGAGATCCGCGGGATAGGCGGCTCGCGGGTTGTCCAGCGCGTTCGTCCGGTTCTTGGCGGCGACGATCGCCGAGTGGTCCTCGGTGAGTCCGGAGCGCTCGAGGAACGCGTGCATGTCCAGCCCCGCGACGGTCACGGCGGGCATACCGAGCGGACGCGTGAAGACGGGATCGAGCGCGAACGCCTCGATCGCGCCGAGCGTGCGGACGTCCGACACCTTCGAGTGCGCCTCGACCGCGACGACTCGCGCGACGCCCGAGCGGATCAGCATCATGGCGGTCGCGATCCCGAACAGCCCGTCGCCCGCGACGGTCTGCACCGGGCGCTGCACCGCGCCGATCTGATCCGGCAGGTACTCGTCGAAGATGCTCGTGCCCTCGAGGTAGTCCTCCGAGCACCCGACGAACGAGTCCACGTCCGTCCTGGGGTCGACGCCCGCGTCGTGGTATGCGCGCGTCGCCGCCTCGAACATCAGCTCCTTGTACGAGACGCCGAACGAGACCGGCGCGAAGCCGGCGTGCCCGACTCCGACGATCGCCACGCGCTCCACGGCTGCGACGATACCGCTCACAACGCCGGGCGAGCCGCGCCCTCGTTCAGTCGGCTGTGGGACATGCCGATGACCGGAACGCGATGGACGAGCCCCGGAACGCGGGTGCGGCGCTGCTGCAGCCGCGCATGTTGCTGCGCGTCGCGGCGTGGTTCTATCTCGGCTCGGGGCTCATCACGCTCGTCACCCTCCCCTTGCCGGCGCCGCGCGGAACGGATCGCCTGGTGCTCGTCGCCGTGGCGGTCGCGGCGATGGCGGTCGGGGCGGCAACGATCGTCGTGCCGTGGGACCGCTGGCCGTGGCG
>DATAEU010000124.1:0-13880 GCA_036257835.1 Actinomycetota bacterium
CACGGCCGTGCTGTTGCTGGTCGTGCTCGACCCGACGCTCGTATGGGCCGTCGGCTTCCAGCTCTCGGTCGTCGCGACCGGCGGGATGACGTTGCTGGCGACGCCGATCGCGGATCGGCTTCACTTCGTCCCGCGCTCGATCGCCGTCGCCGCCGGCGCGACGATCGCCGCGCAGCTTGCCGTCACACCGATCCTCCTCTTCTACTTCCACGAGGTGCCGGTCGTGACGGTCGCGGCGAACGTGCTCGCGTTCCCGGCGGTCTCGCCCGCGCTGGTGCTCGGGTTGTTGGCCGGCGGCCTCGGTGTCGTGGCGCCCGCTGCGGCGCGACCCGTCGCCGTCCTCGCGACCCTCCCGATGCGCTACCTCGAGACGCTGGCGGACCGCCTCGCGAAGGCACCTACCCCGTGGATCACGTCGGCGGGCGGGATGCCGGTCCTCGTCGTCGGTGCCGTCGTCGCGGCGTTCGTCGCGTGGTGGCTGCGGGATCGCCGCCGCCTGCCACGGACGGCGTTCGTCGCCGCCGGCGTGGCGCTCGCTCTCTTCGTGTGGTCCGGTGCGCTGTCGGCCGGCACACCGTCGGGCGTCGTCGTGCGGTTCTTCGACGTCGGGCAGGGGGACGCGGCGCTCGTCTCGTCGCCGTCGGGGGCCAACGTCTTGATCGATGGCGGCCCCGATCCCGCGCTCGTCGCGACGAAGCTCGCCGCCCTCGGGGTCAAGCGGCTCGACCTGCTGGTCGCGACGCATCCGCACGAGGACCACTACATCGGGCTCGCCGACGTGCTGGCGCGGATCCCGGTCGGGTTGGTCCTCGACACGGGCTGCCGAATGCCCGAGAGCGCGTCGGTACCGTACCTGTCGTTCCTGCGCGCTGTTCGCGTCGAGGGCGTCCCCGAGGAGCATCCGCTCCGCGGCGACTCGTACGTCGTCGGCGGTCTCCGGTTCGACGTGCTGAGCCCGGACCGGTGCTGGGACGAGACCAACTCCGACCCGAACAACGACTCGCTGGTTCTGCGGCTCACGTTCGGCGACCGCACGGTGCTGTTCGCCAACGAGCCAGAGGCCGAGGCGCAGCAGGTGATGCTCGAGGACCGTGTCCCGCTCACGGCCGACGTCCTCAACGTCCCGCATCACGGCGCCGGCACTTCGATCGACCCCTTCTTCGAGGCGGTGCACGAGCGCGTCGCCGTCGTGAGCGTCGGCCCCAACACCTACGGCCATCCGGTCCCGCACACGCTCGAGGTGCTGCGTTCGACCGGTGCCCGCGTGTTCCGGACGGATCGAGCGGGCGATGTGACGATCACCTTCGAACCGCCCGGCATGGTGGTGCGAACCGGCACGGGGAGCAGCGTCGTCTTTCCCCTCGAGTAGCATCGGATGATGCCGTCCGGTCGCGCGCCCGTGCACCTGTTATGGGGCGAGGACGCGTTCCTGTTGCGCGATGCGGCAGCCGAGCTCCTCGGCGACGTCCAGCCCGTCGAGGTCGACGCCGCCGAGTGGAAGGGTGGGGAGACCTCGGACCTCGCGACGCCGTCGCTGTTCGGTGATCGTCGCGCGCTCCTGGTCACCGACGTCAAGGCCCTCCCCGATGAGGGCCTCACCGAGCTGAAGGCCTATCTGCGCCGGCCGGCGCCCGACGCGCCGCTGGTCCTGCTCGCCGTCGTCGGCGAGCGCGCCAAGGCGCCCGGATCGCTGGCGAAGCTGGTCGATCCGGTCGGCGACGTGCGCGAGGTCAAGGTCGCCCGGAAGGACCTTCCGGGCTGGGTGATGCGCCGAGCGGCGGTCCGCTCGGTGCAGCTCGCGCCCGACGCAGCGGCCGCGCTCGTCGGCTCGATCGGCGAGGACCCGGCGGCGCTCGACCAGGCGCTCGTGCAGCTCTCGACGGCGTTCCCGGACGAGCGCGTCACGTCCGAGATCGTCGGACGTCAGTTCCGCGGGCTCGGCGATCAGCACACCTGGGACCTGTGCGACCGGGCGTTCCGCAGGGACCTGCCGGGGGCGATGCGCTCGCTCCGAACGCTCACCGAATCGCGGGCGGACCCGCTCATGATCCTCGGCGCCGTGGCGGCCAGGTTGCGCGATCTCATCAGGGTGCGAGCACTGCCCGAGGGCATGTCGTCGCCGGAGGCCGCTCGCGCGGCGGGGCTGCGGTTCGAATGGCAGGCGCGGGCCTACCGCGATCAGGCCCGACGGTTCACGCCGGCAGAGCTCACCGAGATCCACGAGCAGGTGGTCGAGGCGGACCGGATGCTGAAGTCGGCCGGCGCCGACGCGGCCGTCGTCGTCATGCCCATGCTGATCGCGCGGATCGCCGGCCAGCCGGTCACCGCTGGCGTCGGCTGAACGCGCGCAACGCCGCGCGGCAGCCTCGCGGACGGACCGGGAACGAAGGCGCGGGCGTCACTCCGCCGAGGACGCGTTGACGGCCTTGGCGAGCCGCGACTTGCGCCGTGCCGCGGCGCGCTTGTGCAGGACGCCGCTCGAGGCAGCCTTGTCGAGCGATCGCGAGGCTTCGAGCAGTCGCTCGCGCGCCGCGTCGGCGTCGCCCTCGGCGACCGTGGTGCGGACCTTCTTGGCCTCGGTCTTCAGCGCGGACCGGACACCTTTGTTGCGCTGGTGTCGGCGCTCGTTCTGCAGGTTGCGCTTGATCTGAGACTTGATGTTGGCCACGGCGACCGAGTCTACCAGCCGGTTCCCGGCTGCTTTGGGCCTGCAACCTGCGGGTTCGGTCACCCCGCGGCCCCGTACCATAGCGCCTGGCGTGACCGACGTCTCCCAGATCCGGAACTTCTGCATCGTGGCGCACATCGACCACGGCAAGTCCACGCTGGCCGATCGTCTCCTCGAGCTCACCCACGCGGTCGCCGATCGCGACATGCGGGCGCAGTACCTCGACAAGATGGACCTCGAGCGCGAGCGAGGCATCACGATCAAGGCGCAGGCGGTCCGGCTCACGTACGAGACCGGCGGCCGAGCGTTCGAGCTGAACCTGATCGACACGCCGGGGCACGTCGACTTCACCTATGAGGTCTCGCGCTCGCTCGCCGCGTGCGAGGGAGCTGTCCTGCTGGTCGATGCGGCGCAGGGCATCGAGGCGCAGACGCTCGCCAACTACCACCTCGCGCGCGACGCGGGGCTCGAGATCATCCCGGCGCTCAACAAGATCGACCTGCCGGCGGCCGATCCCGACGAGGCCGCCCACGAGCTCGGAGAGCTCGTCGGGTGGGACCCGGCGGACGTCCTCCGCGTCTCGGCCAAGACCGGCGAGGGCGTGATCCCGTTGCTCGAGACCGTGATCGCCCGCGTTCCGCTGCCCGAGGGCTCGCGCCGCCATCCGCTCCGCGCGCTGATCTTCGATTCGAGCTTCGACCAGTACCGCGGGGTCGTCGCCTCCGTGCGAGTGAAGGACGGCGAGCTCCGCTCGCGCGCCCGGCTACGAGCGATGGCGACGGGACAGACGTGGGAGGCGGAGGAGGCGGGCATCTTCGCCCCCGAGGCCACGCCGGTCGCCGAGCTCGAGGCAGGCGAGGTCGGCTACCTGGTGACCGGCCTGAAGGACGTGCATCAGGTCAAGGTCGGCGACACGCTGACGACGGCCGGGCGTGACGGCGCGCGCGAGCCGCTCCCCGGATACCGCGAGCCGCTGCCGATGGTCTGGTCGGGCCTCTTCCCGGCCGAGGGCGGCGACTACAGCGAGCTCCGCGACGCGCTCGACCGATTGAAGCTGAACGACGCGGCGCTGCACTACGAGCCGGAGACGTCGCAGGCCCTCGGGTTCGGATTCCGGTGCGGCTTTCTCGGCCTGCTCCACATGGACATCGTCAAGGAGCGGCTCGAGCGCGAGTTCGACCTCGAGCTGATCGCGACGGCGCCGAACGTCGAGTTCCACGTGGTCCGCGGCCAGGACATCACCGTCGTGCACAACCCCAGCGAGATGCCGCCCCCCGGTACGTTCGATCGCGCCGAGGAGCCGATGGTGTTCGCGACGATCATCACGCCGAGCGAGTACCTCGGCCCCGTGCTGGAGCTCTGCCAGGCGCGCCGCGGTGAGATGGTCGACATCAGGTACCTGTCGCCGGAGCGCGCCGAAGTGCACTACCACCTCCCGCTCGCCGAGATCATCTTCGACTTCTTCGACCAGCTGAAGTCGCGGACCCGAGGGTACGCCTCGCTCGACTACGAGCCGTGGGGCTACGAGCCCAGCGATCTCGTCCGCGTCGACGTCCTGCTGCACGGCGAGCAGGTCGACGCGTTCAGCGCGGTCGTGCATCGCGAGAAGGCCTATGCGTACGGACGGCGCATGGTCGAGCGGCTGAAGGAGCTGATCCCGCGTCAACTGTTCGACGTGGCGATCCAGGCCACGATCGGCTCGCGGATCGTTGCGCGCGAGACCGTGAAGGCCAAACGCAAGGACGTGCTCGCCAAGTGCTACGGCGGCGATATCACGCGCAAGCGCAAGCTGCTCGAGCAGCAGAAGAGGGGCAAAGCGCGGCTCCGGCGCGTCGGCAAGGTCGACGTGCCGCAGGAGGCGTTCATCGCGGCGCTGCGGCTCGAGGCCGGCACGCCGGCGGGAGCGAAGTCGTGACGTCCACGGGGAGCGCCACAGGGACTGCGGGCCTGTACGTGCATGTTCCGTTCTGCCTCACGCGATGCGGATACTGCGACTTCAACGCGTACGCCGGGCTCGACCACCTGCGGCCGCGATATGTGCGGGCCCTGCTCGCGGAGGCGGAGCTCGTCGCGCCGTCGTGGTCCGAGGAGTATTTCGCGTCGGTGTTCCTCGGCGGCGGCACGCCGACGACGATAGAGGTCGCCGATCTGAAAGCGTTGCTCGTCCGGCTCGGCGACCGGTTCGCCATCGACGACCGCGCCGAGGTCACGATCGAGGCGAACCCGGACACGCTCGACCGTGCCAAGCTCGAGGCGCTGCTCGACGCCGGGTACGAGCGGCTCTCGATGGGTGCGCAGTCGTTCGACCAGGCGGTGTTGGCATCGCTCGAACGGGTGCACTCGCCGGCGTCGGTCCGGCGTGCGGTCCTCGACGCGCGCGCCGCCGGCTACACGAACATGAACGTGGACCTGATCTACGGCGCGCACGGCGAGACGCTCGAGTCGTGGGAGCGCACGCTGCGCGAGATGATCGCGCTCGAGCCCGAGCACGTCAGCGCGTACGCGCTCACGATCGAGGCGTCGACGCCGCTCGGTCGCAAGGTGCAATCCGGCGCCGTGCCGGGTCCCGACTCGGACGAGCAGGCGGACATGTTCGGCCTCGCGTGCGAGCTGCTGCGCGGGGCAGGGTACGGCCACTACGAGGTGTCGAACTGGGCCAAGCCCGGGTTCGAGTGCGTCCACAACCTCGGCTACTGGGAGCGGCGTCCCTACGTCGGGCTCGGCGCCGGCGCGCACTCGTACCGCGAGAACCATCGCTGGTGGAACGTCCGCCCGCCCGAGGAGTACCTGGTACGGGTCGAGGCGCGCGAACCGCCGGTCGGCGGCGAGGAGCGCCTCGACCCCGGCGACGCCTACCTCGAGGAGGTCTTCCTCCACCTGCGGATCCTCGAGGGCGTTCCCTCGTCCTGGGTCGAGGATGGCAAGGCCGAGCCGTTCCTCCGGAGCGGGTTGCTCGAGCACCGCGACGGCGCGCTCGTGCCCACCGAGCGCGGCATGCTCCTCCTCAACGAGCTCGTGCTCGCGCTCGTCTGATCGATCCGCGGGTTCGCGTCCTAGCACTCTCGGCGTTCGACTGCTAAACATATGGTCGAGATGGTCGAGTCCCCAGAATCCGGAAGAGAGTCCGGAAGAGAACTCGGACCCCGCAAGACGGCGGTACTGCGTGCCGTCGTCGAGGAGTACGTGCGTTCGGGCGAGCCGGTCGGGAGCGAGACGATCGCGGAGCGCTCGGGGCTCGGCGTGTCGAGCGCCACGATCCGCAACGAGATGGCGGCGCTCGAGGAGCTCGGCTATCTCTCGCACCCGCACACCAGCGCGGGGCGCATCCCGACCGACCTCGGGTACCGGCGGTACGTCGACACGCTGCCGCCCGGCGGTCGGCTGCGAGATCCGCAGCGGCGCGCGATCACCGGCTTCTTCACCGAGGCGATGGTCGACCTCGAGGAGGTCCTCCGCGGCACGACACAGCTGTTGTCTCGGCTGACCCAGTACGCGGGCCTCGCCGTGCCGCCCGGGATCGCCGAGGAGCCCATCCTGCGCGTCGAGCTGATCGACATGGGCTCGGCCGTCATGGTGCTCGTCGTGGGGCAGCACGGCAGGATCGAGAAGACGATCGTGGATCGTCCCGTCGAGCTCGACGGACAGGCGCTCGAGTCGCTGCAGCGGCGGCTGGTGGACGCCGTCCGTTCGACGAACCTGCGTGAGGCGCAGGCGCGGGCGCTCAAGCTCGCGGGGGAGGCGCAGGCCGCCGAGCGCGAGGTCCTCCTCGCCGTCTCGGACGTCATGACCGGGATGCAGCAGGGTGTGGGGTCGGGCCACGTCCTGGTCGGGGGCGTCGCGAACCTCGCCGACGAGGCCGCGCACTGGCGGCGCGAGACGGTCCGCCGGCTCTTCGAGGCGCTCGAGCGCGAGTCCGAGCTGTTGCGGCTCCTGCGGGACGCGTCGGCCGGGCCCGACGACGTCTCGGTCACGATCGGGGGCGAGGATCCGTCGACCGGCGAGTGGGAGGCCTCGATCGTCGCGGCGCCGTTCAAGGCGGGCGTGCAGCAGCTCGGCACGATCGGCGTCGTCGGTCCGACCGCAATGGACTACTACACCGTCGTCGCGTCCGTCCGAGCGGTTGCGCGCCGGCTCTCGGAGCTCGCGACCGAGCTCGGAGCCTGACGCGACCGTGGCCGCCCGGGACCTCTACGCGATCCTCGGCGTCGGACCGGACGCCTCGCAGGAGGAGATCAGGCGGGCGTACCGACAGCTCGCGCGGCAGCTGCATCCCGACGTGAGTCAGGAACCCGACACCGAGGAGCGCTTCAAACAGGTGAGCGCGGCGTACGAGATCCTCTCGGATCCGCAGAAGCGCCGGCAGTACGACCTGTACGGCCAGGGCGGCGGGCCGCAGGCGTTCCCGTTCGGCGACGTCGCCGACATCTTCGAGGCGTTCTTCGGGCCGGGGACGTTCGGGCAGCGGCGCCGGCCGGCGCGACGAACGCGTGCGCAGCGCGGCGAGGATCTGCACGGCGGGATGCGGCTCTCGTTCGAAGAATCGGTGTTCGGCGCACACCGCGAGATCGACGTCGAGCGGCTGGAGGTCTGCGATCGGTGCGAGGGTTCGGGCGCCGAGCCGGGGACGCAGCCGACGCGCTGCGCGACGTGCGGGGGTTCGGGGCAGGTCCAGGAGATGCGCCGAAGCATCTTCGGAACGGTCATGACGGCGCAGCCGTGTCCCACGTGCGGCGGCACGGGCGAGCAGGTGCTCTCGCCCTGCGCGAGATGCCGGGGCGAGGGCCGGGTGCGCACGTCGACCGTCGTACCGGCCGACGTCCCGGCCGGCGTCGCCGACGGTCTCGAGCTCCACGTGGCGGCCGCCGGGAACGCGGGACGGGCGGGCGGTCCGCCGGGCGACCTCTATCTCTCGATCGGGGTCGAGTCGAGCCCGGTGTTCGACCGGCGCGGGCAGGACCTGTTCGCCACGCTCGACCTGTCCGTCGCCCAGGCGGCTCTCGGCGTGGACCTCGAGGTCGAGACCGTCGACGGCCCCGAGCGCGTGAAGATCCACGCCGGCACCGAGTCCGAGACCGTGATCCGGCTCAAGGACCACGGCGTGCCGAACCTCGGGAGGCGGGGACGCGGCGACCTGTTCCTCACGGTGCACGTCGAGACGCCCCGCGAACTGTCCAAGCGCGAGCGGCAGCTCCTCGAGGAGCTCGCGGCGCTGCGTGGCGAGGACGTCGGCAAGGGCGTGCCCGGGCGGCTCCGGAAGCCGTGACGGTCGCCGCGACCTGGGTACGGGGGTAGAATCCGGTGGCGGGGTCGTCGTCGGACGACCCCTTTCGCAACTCCCGGACCCTGTCCGGGGCGGGACGACGGAGGAAGGCGGGGGAGCACCCCGGGAAGGGCGTTTGGCGAGAGCTTCCACCCAAGTGAAGATCCTCGTGCCGGGTGACCAGAGCATGGTCGCCCTCCTCGGCCAGCGTGACGAACTCCTCAAGCTCGTCGAGGCAGCCTTCGACTCCCAGATCGTCGTCCGCGGCAACGAGATCACCATCACCGGGCCCGAGGAGGAGGCCGGGCGGGTCGGCGTCCTGTTCGAGGAGCTGATCTCGTTGCTCGAGCGCGGTCACGACCTCACCACCTCGTCCGTCGGGCGCTCCATCGAGATGATCAAGGGGGACGAGGCGAGACCGACGCAGGTCCTCACCGACGTCGTGCTCGGCGCCGGGCGCGGACGTGGGATCGCGCCCAAGACGGTCGGGCAGAAGCAGTACGTCGACGCGATGCGGCGCGGGACCGTGACGTTCGCGATCGGTCCCGCCGGAACCGGCAAGACGTACCTCGCCGTCGCGAGCGCGGTGAAGGCGCTCCAGGACAAGCAGGTGCAGCGGCTGATCCTCACGCGGCCCGCCGTCGAAGCCGGCGAGCGGCTCGGCTTCCTGCCGGGAACGCTCTACGAGAAGATCGATCCCTACATGAAGCCGCTGTACGACGCGCTGTTCGAGATGACCGGCGCGGACACGCTGCCGCGGCTCATCGACCGAGGCACCGTGGAGGTCGCGCCCCTGGCCTTCATGCGCGGCCGGAGCCTGAACGACGCGTTCATCATCCTCGACGAGGCGCAGAACACGACACCGGAGCAGATGAAGATGTTCCTCACGCGCCTCGGGTTCAACTCCAAGGCCGTCGTCAACGGCGACGTCACGCAGATCGACCTGCCGAACGGACAGCGGTCGGGTCTGGTGGCCGTCCAGGAGATCCTGCGCGACATCGACGGGATCGAGTTCTGCAACCTCGGCGCGCGCGACGTCGTCCGGCACCGCATCGTGCAGGACATCGTCGAGGCGTACCGCGTGCACGGCGAGCGCGCGGATCGCAACGGGGACGGTGCTCTGTGAGCGAGGACGGCGATACCCCGCGGATCCTGGTGTCCGACCGGCAGCCGCTGCCGGTCGACCGGACCGGCCTCGCGGCGCTCGCCTCGCTATGCCTGGTCGGCGAAGGCATCGGCGGCGCCGAGGTGTCGCTCTCGTTCGTCGAGCCCGAGGAGATGGCGGAGCTCCACGCGACGTACATGAACGAGGTGGGGCCGACCGACGTCCTGTCGTTCCCGCTCGACGAGGACGATCGCGACGAGGACGGCGTCCGGCTCCTCGGCGACGTCGTGATCGCGCCGGCGATCGCGGCGCGCAACAACCCGGACGATCCCGCCGCCGAGCTGCGGCTGCTCGTCGTGCACGGCATCCTGCACCTCCTCGGGCACGACCACGAGGACGTTGGGGAGCGGGCGGCGATGTGGGCCATCCAGGAGCGGTACACCGGGGTGCGGGTGCCGTGAGCGGCGGCGACTGGCTCGAATTCGTCCTGATCGTCGTGTTGATCGGGTTCGTCGCGGTGCTCGGCGCCTCCGAGGTCGCCATCACGCGGGTGAACCGCGTCCGCGCGTACCGGTTCGTCGAGGAGGGCCGCCGCGGCGCCGGCTCGCTCCTGCGGATCGCCGAGAACCCGGCGCCGTACCTGAACGTCGTGCTCCTGCTGACGCTGCTCTCGACGATCGGCGGCACGACGATGGCGACGACCCTCGCCGTTCGATCGCTCGGCGGACCCGGCGAGTGGGTGGCAACCATTGTGATGACCGTGCTGCTGTTCGTCTTCGCGGACGTCACGCCGAAGACGTTCGCGATCATGCAGACCGACCGCGTCGCGCTCCGGCTCGCTCCGCTCATCGTGACGCTGCGCCGACTCGTCGGTCCCGTCGCGACGGCGCTCGTCCGGTTCGCGAATGTGGTGATGCCGGGCAAGGGGCTACCGCAGGGCCCGTTCATCACCGAGGCCGAGATCAGGCAGCTGGCCGAGGTCGCCTCCGAGGAGGAGCAGATCGAGGAGGGCGAGGTTCAGCTGATCCACTCGATCTTCGAGTTCGGCGACACGATCGTGCGCGAGGTGATGGTGCCGCGCCCCGACATCGTCGCCATCGAGGCCGACCGCCCGCTGCGCGACGTCCAGGCGCTCGTCCTGCAGCACGGGTACTCGCGGCTGCCCGTCTACGACGACGACCTCGACAATGTCGTCGGGTTCATCTATGCCAAGGACGTCCTCAAGGCCCTGCACCAGGGCAAGCAGGACATGCCGCTTCGCGATGTGTGCCGTCCGGCGCACTTCGTGCCGGAGTCCAAGAAGGCCGCCGACCTTCTTCGCGAGATGCAGCGCGAGAAGTTCCACGTCGCGCTCGTGACCGACGAGTACGGCTCGGTGGTCGGCCTCGTCACGCTCGAGGATCTGCTCGAGGAGCTCGTCGGCGAGATCGAGGACGAGTTCGACCGCGCCGAGCCCGACATCGCGCAGGTCGCGGAGAACGTGTACCGCGTCGACGGGAAGGTTGCGATCGACGAGGTCAACGACCTCTTCGACGTCGAGCTGCCCGATGAGGAGTGGGATACGGTCGGCGGTCTGATGCTCGGGCTGCTCGGGTCGATCCCCAAGGAAGGTGAGGAGGTCTCCTTCCAGGGCCTCGTCTTCAAGGCCGAGCGCGTCGACGGCCGCCGCATCTCCAAGGTGCTCATCACCCGGAGGGAGCCGGAGCAGCAGCCGCAGGCCGCGGAGGCGACCGTCGAGTGAGGGACGACGACCGCGAGCAGATCGATCTCCTGGTCGCGGCCGCCAAAGACGTTCGCGAACGGGCGTACGCGCCGTACAGCGAGTTCAAGGTCGGCGCCGCCGTGCTCGCCGGCGGTCGCGTGTTCACGGGCGTGAACGTCGAGAACGCGTCGTACCCGATGACGATGTGCGCCGAGCGGAGCGCCGTCGCGGCTGCGGTCGCCGCCGGGGAGCGGACGATCGACTGCGTCGTGATCGTCACCGACGAGGACCGTCCGACGCCACCGTGCGGCGGCTGCCGACAGGTGCTGTGGGAGTTCGGGCCGTCGGCGCTCGTCGTCGCCGAGACGCCCGACGGGACGCGAGCGATGTGGGCGCTCGAGGACCTGCTGCCCCACGCCTTCGGTCCGGACGACCTGCGGTGAGGTCGGGCATCGTCGCCGTCGTCGGACGGCCGAACGTTGGCAAGTCGACCATCGTCAATGCGTTGGTCGGGGAGAAGGTCGCAATCGTCTCCGACAAGCCGCAGACGACCCGGCGCGGAATCCGGGGGATCGTGACGAACCAGGACGTGCAGGCGGTGTTCGTCGACACGCCGGGGTTCCACAAGCCGCGAACGGCGCTCGGAGCGCGGATGAACGAGATCGTCGGCGAATCGACGGACGGTGTCCACGTGATCGTGCAGGTGGTCGATGCGGCCGCCGGGGTCGGTCGCGGGGACGCGTTCGTGTACGCCGAGCAGGTCGCGCCGCACCCCGTGCCGAAGCTCTGCGCCGTGAACAAGCTGGACGCGGTGCAGCGCCGTCGCGAGGTGCCGCAGCTCCAGGCCGCGGCCGACCTGGGTGCGTTCGACGAGATCGTCCCGATGAGCGGGAGGACCGGCGAGGGCATCGGCCTGCTGTTCGACCTGGTCCTCGAACGCCTGCCCGAGGGCCCGCCGATGTACCCGGGGGGTGAGGTGACGGACGTGCCGCTCGAGGAGCGGCTCGGCGAGCTCGTCCGCGAGCAGGCGCTCGCCGTCGTGCGCGAGGAGGTGCCGCACTCCATCGCGGTGGTCGTCGAGGATCTCGAGCTCGAGGGCGGCCTCACGCGGGTGCAAGCGACGCTCGTGGTCGAGCGCGATTCGCAGAAGGGGATCGTGATCGGCCGCGGTGGCGAGACGCTCAAGACGATCGGGTCCCGAGCAAGGGCCGAGATGGAATCTCTCCTCGGGACGAAGGTCTTCCTCGACCTGCGGGTCAAGGTCGTGAAGGAGTGGCAGCGGGACCCGAAGGCCCTCCAGCGCCTCGGCTTCCGTTAGCGGGCGGCGCCGATGGTAGGAACGCTACGATGACCTCTCCTCCGCGGGAGCGGTGATGTCCCAGCCAGCCGAGATCGAGCGCCGTCGCCGGACCAAGCCGGTGCTCGACGCGCGCGAGGCGGGGCGGATCGTCCGGCGGGCGACGGCCGTCGACGCCGTGGCACTCGAGGAGCGGGCGGCGTCGCTCGCGAAGCGTTCGATCAAGCGCGAGTCGAAGCTGTGGGCGCTGGACCTCGCGATCCGCTCGATGGACCTGACGACGCTCGAGGGCTCGGACACTCCGGGCAAGATCGTCGCGCTGTGTGCGAAGGCCGTCCGGCCCAACCCGCTCGACGACTCGATCCCGTCGGTCGCCGCGCTCTGCATCTACCCGCAGCTCGTGCCGATCGCGGTCGGACAGCTCAAGGGCACCGGCGTCAAGGTCGCGAGCGTGGCCGGTGGGTTCCCGGCCGGGCTGGCGCCGCTCGACGCCCGGCTGCTCGAGATCCGCGACGCCATCGAGATGGGTGCCGACGAGGTCGACATCGTGCTGAACCGCTCGCTGTTCCTGTCGGGCCAGTACGAGCGCGCGTTCGAGGAGCTCGCCGCATCGAGAGAGGCGGCGGGCGAGACCCCGCTGAAGGTGATCCTCGAGACCGGCGAGCTCGGTACGTACGACCGCGTGCGGCAGGCGTCGATGCTGGCGATGGCGGCCGGCGCCGACTTCATCAAGACGTCCACCGGCAAGATCGGCGTCGGTGCGACGCTGCCCACGGCGCTCTGCATGATGGAGGCGATCCGCGAGTTCCACCACGAGACGGGCCGCCGTGTCGGGTTCAAGGCGGCGGGCGGCGTGCGGACGTCGAAGCTCGCCATCCAGTACCTGACGATCCTGTACGAGACGCTCGGCCCCGGATGGATGACGCCGGACCGGTTCCGGATCGGTGCCTCGTCGCTGCTGAACGACGTGCTGATGCAGATCGACAAGGAACGCACCGGCCGGTACCAGGGCGGCGACTACTTCACGATCGACTGATGACGACGATCGAGCAGCGGGTCCCGTGGGAATACGCGCAGGCGCGTGAGTCGACGGACATCGTGCGCATAGCGGATCGCTACGGGCTGTTCATCGGGGGCGAGTTCCTCGAGCCGCGAAGTGGCAGATGGCTCACGTCGGTGAACCCGGCGACGGAGGAGCCGCTCGCCGAGGTCGCGGAGGCCGGGGTCCGGGACATCGACGCCGCCGTGCACGCAGCGCGCGTCGCGTACCAGGACGTCTGGCGCGAGATGCGAGGTCGCGACCGCGCGAAGTTCCTCTTCCGCATCGCCCGGATGATCCAGGAGCGCTCGCGCGAGTTCGCCGTGCTCGAGACGATGGACGGCGGCAAGCCGATCAAGGAGTCGAGGGACGTCGACCTGCCGCTCGTCGCCGCACACTTCTTCTACTACGCGGGCTGGGCCGACAAGCTGGAGTACGCGTTCCCGAACCGGCGCCCGCGTCCGCTCGGCGTCGCCGGCCAGATCATCCCGTGGAACTTCCCCCTGCTCATGGCGGCGTGGAAGCTCGCTCCGGCGCTCGCGGCGGGCAACACCGTCGTCCTCAAGCCGGCCGAGACGACGCCGCTCACCGCGCTCCTGCTCGCCGACGTGATCCGCGAGGCCGAACTGCCGCCCGGCGTCGTCAACATTGTCACCGGCGGGGGCGAGACGGGCGCCGCGCTGGTCGAGCACCCGGGCGTCGACAAGATCGCGTTCACCGGCTCCACCGAGGTCGGCAAGGCGATCCGCCGGGCGACGGCGGGGACGGGGAAGCGGCTCACACTCGAGCTCGGCGGCAAGGCGGCCAAC
>DATAEU010000006.1:0-4443 GCA_036257835.1 Actinomycetota bacterium
GGCCGAGAGGGGTTGCGCACGGGCACCGAACTCCCAACGATGCCGGGACGTAACGAGGCGTGCCGAACGGCCCGCATCGACAACCGGAGGGCGGATGCCAAGCGCCGATGAGATCCGAGACGTTCAGCGAGCGACGTGGGCTGGGCTCTCTGCGGGCTGGGAGAGGTGGGACTCGGTCATCATGGACCAGCTAGGCCCGGTCGGCGCAGCGATGATCGAGCGGCTCGGCATCGCCGAAGATCATCAGCATCTCGACATCGCCGCGGGCACGGGTGAGCCCGGTCTGAGCATCGCGCGACTGTCGCCGAAGGGACGCGTCGTGCTGACCGACCTCGTGGCCGAGATGCTCGACATCGCCGCGCGCCGAGCTCGCGCGCAAGGGATCGCCAACATCGAGACGACGGTGTGCAGCGCCGATGATCTGCCGTTCGAGAACGTCACATTCGACGGTGTGTCCGTGCGTTTCGGGTACATGTTCTTCCCCGACGTGGCCAAGGCGACGGCCGAGTTCGCGCGCGTGCTCAAGCCGGGCGGACGTCTCTGCTCGTCGGTATGGGTCAAGCCCGAAGAGAACCCGTGGACGTCGATCGCCGTGCAGGCGATCGCGACCGAGACGGTGCTGGTGCCACCCGACCCGGACGGGCCGAACATGTTCCGGTGCGCCGCCCCGGGATATGTCAGTGCCCTGCACGAGGCGGCGGGGCTGCGCGACGTTGCCGAGTGGGACGTCGAGGTGGAACTCGTGACGCGATCGCCAGCGCAGTATTGGGAGATGATCAGCGAGCACGTCTTGCTCGCAGTGGCGGCGCTTCAGCAGGTCGACGAATCGGCGCGGGAGCGGATCCGGGCAACCGCCATCGCGAGGGTGAGCGCGTTCGAGAGGGACGGATTGGTCCGGGTTCCGGGCGTGGCGCGCTGCATCGTGGGAACGAGACCGGACGCGAGTTGAGGGCCGGGTCCGCCCGACGTCTCAGGCGATCGGCTCCACCTCGGCGCGCTCGGCGAGCGCACGGGCCCGATCCGGGTCGAGCCGGCCCGCACCCGGCTGCTCGGCGTTGGCCGCGGCGGCCCCCAGCGCCAGCCGGAGGGCCGACGGCCACGGGTCACCGCGCTCGAGCGAGGTGACGAGCCCCCCGAGGAACGCGTCCCCGCTGCCTACGGGATACGGACCGCGCTCGTACAGTCGCGCGCGAAGGATCAAGCCGTCCGGAGCCGCCACGACCGCGCCCTCGGAGCCGCGGGTGACGATGGCCGCGCCGTCGCCGTCGGTGCGGGAACGGATCTCGGCGACGGCACCCACCGCCTCGCCCTCGGCCGCGACGTGCGTCTCGAGGAGCGCCCCCGCCTCCTCCGCGTTGACCTTCACGACGTCCGGGCCGGCCGCCAGCCCGAGCGCGAGCGCGGCGTCGCGAGCGTCGAGCGCCACGCGCACCCCGAGCGCCGACCCGATCCGGATCAAGCGCGCGTAGCCGTCGTCCGGCGCGCCGAGCGGCACGTACCCGGAGATCGTCATCCAGGCCGCGCTCGCGCAGAGCTCGCGGACGACGTCCTCGAGCCGAGCCCAGCCGTCCGCCCCCACGTCCGTCCCGCGCTCGTAGAACTCGGTCAGGCCGCGTCCCGAGCCGTCGGCGACCGACAGCGACGCGCGGGTCTCGCCCTCGGTCCAGGCGAACCGCGACGCGACCCCCTCGGCGGCGAAGGCCTCCTCGACCCAGCGTCCCGCGTGCCCGGCGAGGATCCCGGTCGCCGTCACGTCCGCCCCGAGCGCGTGCGCCGCGCGCGCGCAGTTCAGCCCCTTGCCCCCGGGCACCTGCGTGAACGCGATCGGCCGGTGGATCGATCCGATCTCGACGCGCTCGACCTCGAACAGCTTGTCGACCGACGGGTTGGCCGCGACGCAGACGATCACCCGCGGCCCCCGGCGAGCCCCGGCGCGCGGGTCAGGCGATCGCCTCCATCGCGGCGAGCGCCTCGTCCATCGTCGGCTGTGCGGCCGTTCCGCCGGCGGCGCGCGTCGACAGCGACCCGCACGCGACGGCGAGCCCGAGGCATCGCGCCACCGGCCACCCTTCGAGCCGCCCGGCGATGAACCCGGCGTCGAACGTGTCGCCCGCGCCCGTCGTGTCGACCACATCGGCCGGCACCGCTTCCGAGCGCACGAGCTCGTCGCCGTCCGTCGCGAGTCCGCCCCCCTGTCCGAACTTCACGACGAGGGTCACGCCGCGCTCGGCGAGCACCTGCGCCGCGACGTCGATGTCCTCGACGCCGGCGATCGCGCGCGCCTCGGCGGAGTTCGGGAAGAACAGGTCGGTGCTCGACAGCAGGTCGAGGAGACCGCCGTTCCACGACTCCGCGGGGTCCCAATTGGGATCGACCGAGACCGACCCGCCGGCGTCGTGCGCGATCGCGAAGACCGATGGGAGATCGCGCTGCAGCCCGTGCTGGAGGTAGTACGAGCTGACGTGGACGTGTCGAGCGGTTCGAAGGAGGTCCTCGTCGACGAGCGTCGAGCGTAGATCGCCGATCGTGCCGGGCGACGTGAGGATCGCGCGATCGTCCTCGCGCTGAAGGATGACGGTCACGCCAGTCGGCCGGTTCGGATCGACGGCGAGGCCGCCGGTGTCGACGCCGCGCTCCTCGAGGGCCTCGCGCACGAACCGGCCGAACAGGTCGTCGCCGACGACGCCGGCGAACGCCACCCGAAGCCCGAGGCTAGCGCCGGCGCACGCCGTGATCGCGCCCGAGCCGCCGAGCACGAGCGTCGCGTCGTCGAGGAGCCGCTCGGCCTGACCGAACCGCGGCTCGACGTCGCCGCGCAGGATCAGGTCCGGGTTCGCGTCGCCGAGCACGAGCAGGTCGATCGCGGGTGGCACGGGCGTAGCGTATCGGCCGGCGGCGGCCGGCCCGCGCCGGTCACGCGCGCTCGAGACGGCGCTCGCGAAGGAGGTCGGCCAGCCCGATGGCGGTGAAGGGCAGGACCGGCGCGACGAGGACCGCCGGCCCCGGCGCGATCCGCACCATCACGAAGGCGTAGACCGTCGCGAACACGACGGCGAGCGCCCTCGACCGCCCGGTGTGGACGAGGTCCATCCGGAGCGCCGCAGCCCCTCCGGCCGCGCACCCCGCGACGAGCCCCGTGACGGCGTCTCCGGCGATGGCCAGCGCGGGGGCGCCGACGAGGAGCGCCAGGACCATCGCCCTGAGGACGGCGTTCGCGGCGCGCGGGTGCTCCGACGCGAACGCCAGCACGACGAAGACGAAGGGCAGGACGGCCAGGCCGAACGCGATGAACGGCGCCGCCGCCGGTGCGTTGCGGTCGTCCGAGGCGCCGGCGACCAGGCCGATCACGACCGACCAGAACGCAGGCGCGAGGAGCGCCGTGGCGAGCAGGATCGCGCGCCACTTCCGCTTGGGCGGGAGCGGGAGGGCCCCCGCCGGCGGCCCCGACCCGTGTCGGACGGCGGCCATCATCCCTTGACGGAACCAGCCGTCAGGCCGCGCACGAAGTACTTCTGCAGCGAGAAGAAGACGATCAGCGGAACGACCATCGAGATGAACGCTGCGGCCGTCAGGAGGTGCCACGTCTGTCCGTGCGATCCGTTCAGCGCCGCCAGCGCAAGGGTCAGCACCTGGACGTCGGGCGTTCCGCCCAGGAACACGTACGCGACCAGGAGGTCGTTCCAGACCCACAGGAACTGGAAGATCGCGAAGGCCGCGAGCGCCGGAACCGACAGGGGCACGATGAGGCGCCAGAAGATCGTGAAGTGGTCTGCGCCGTCCATCTTCGCCGACTCGATGATGGAGGAGGGCAGCGAGCCGATGTAGTTGCGCAACAGATAGATCGCGAGCGGCAGCCCGAACCCCGCGTGCGCGAGCCACACCCCGAGGAACGTGCCGTTCAGGTCGAGGTCCGGGAACACCCAGTGGCCGAACAGGATGCCACCGTTCGCGTACAGCTTGAGCAGCGGGATCAGGGCCATCTGTAGCGGCACGACCAACAGGCCGACGACGACGACGAACAGGATGTACCGGCCCCTGAAGTCCATCCAGGCGAACGCGTACGCGGCGAACGCCGCGATCGTGATCGGGATGACGGTAGCCGGGATCGTGACCGCGACGCTGTTCAGGAAGGCGTTGCCCAGCCCCTGATCCAGCGCCGTCTTGTAGTTCTGGATCGTCCACTGCCCGGCCTCGAACGGATGCGCGAGCGCCGTCCACCAGCCGGTCGTGTTGACGGCATCCGCGTTCCGGAAGGAGGTGATGAGGACGCCGGCCGCCGGGACGAGCCAGAACAGGCAGACGACGACGATCGCGATGCGGACGAACCACCCGCCCGACCGCACATCGCCCACGTCGCCCGACTCGGCCCGGAGCCTGCCCGCGACGGCCTGCACATCCCCTGCCTCGGCGAGGCTCACCGGATGCTCTCCTCCTCCCTGAACC
>DATAEU010000013.1:0-7142 GCA_036257835.1 Actinomycetota bacterium
TCGCTGTCCACGCCGACGCCGTATTTCCGCTACGTAAGCTGTGGTGGGCGCGGGGGTCGCCCCGGAAGGCATGGCATAGCGTCAGCGAGCGACCTTCGGCGTCTCGTGTGGCGCGGGCGCGGCGTGAGCCCAGTGACCGGCGCGGACGGCGAGCCCGCCGACGTAATGTGCCGGCACGCCGCTGACGACGCATTGAGCCAGACCTTCTCGAGCTCGCGTTCGAGGTCGGCCTTCAGGACAGGAGCTCCGCGCGAAGACGCTTGATGTTGACACGAACGGCTCGGAGCCGTCGAGACCGGCGTCCACCGCCTCGTCGACGATCGCGTGCACATCGGCGGCCTGCTCGGTGATGCGGGCAATCGCGCGCTCGAGGACAGCACGCTCATCTGCTGTATCCGCCCGTCCTGCGGCCGAACGTTCAGGAGCGCATCGGCGAGCACGGATGACATGACCCCTGATCGCCCCCGCTCCGCTCACGCTGAATGACGCTCGGGCAGGCAGGGAGGCCCCCGCAGCCTGATTCGAGACCCCGCTGACGCGGTTCGTCAGACGGTCATGACAGACGCCGTGAGCCCCACGTAACCGACTTGATCGCCAGAGCCGTGTGCTTCGTCCATCGAGTGCCGGGGTTGAGCGTGAACCAGTAGGTCTTCCACGTCCCGTTGTAGAAGTGGAGGGTGGTATCGAAGAAGACCGGGTACCGCTTGTTGTTCCAGCAGACGGCCCGGTGGGAAGTCTTTCTGCGACACCCGATTGCATCTGCAGCGCTCGCCGATGGCGCGAGCGTCGTGAGCAACGCGAGCATCACAACTGAAACGATCAGGATTCGCCTCATGACCCGTCCTCCAGCTTCCGCGCGTAACCACCGATGGCGAGCAGACGGGCCATCTCGTCCTCGCGTTCGGCGGCGGCGATCTGCTGCTGCCCTCCCGTTCACCTCTCGATGTCGAGATCCAGTGCTCCGCTCATCCCAACTACATCGGTCCCCGCCGCGAATCCTTGAGTGTCGCTGAGCGCGTCCGTCCCAAGGGGTGGATAGGAATGGGCGGTATGCCCGGCGCGCGGGCTGATCACGAGCCGCAATCCGGAAGCCGAGCGATGCGATATCCAGACTCCCGGGACGGCCTGTGCACGACCGTACGCTTCGGCGGAGGATGGATCGATCGAACGTCCGGTTCCCAGCCACTGCTCGTCGTCGCCGTCGTTCGTCCCACATCGGAGGGCGTCGACGTCAGCTCCCAGCGCCGCCCGGCGGGCGGCTGGGGGATCGAGATCGATGTTGTGAAGTACAGCCGCCACGTTGGTCGCCTCGTGCGAGCATCATCGACTGCAATTTCGATTCGTCGGAGCGTTCCGTCGCGTTATAGCGGCATACGAGTTCGCGCTCGGAACTCCTTGACCTGGTTCTCACGTGAATGGTCGAACCAGACGCATCAGGTGGGTGGCGCGGCTCGTTTGGCTTCGAGCGCGCGGACGGTCTGGATGGTGTCCGCCTCGTCCGGTCGCTTGTCCGGCCGGTACCCCTTGATCCGCGCGAACCGCAGCGCCAGGCCGCCCGGGTAGCGGGGGCTCCGCTGGAGGCCGTCGAACGCGACCTCGACCACGAGCTCGGGTCGAACGTAGACCGTGTACGCGTCGCGCGACGTCTCGAGCTGCTGCAGCCGTTCGGTCTGCCACGCGAGCATCTCGTCGGTCATGCCCTTGAACGTCTTCCCGAGCATCACGAACCCGCCGGACGACGGCTCGCGCGCCCCGAGATGCAGGTTGCTGAGCCACCCGCGTCGGCGGCCGTGACCCCACTCGGCGGCGAGAACGACGAGGTCGAGCGCGTGCGCGCGCTTCACCTTCAGCCAACCCGCGCCGCGGCGCCCGGCTTCGTACGGGGCGTCGAGTCCCTTGACCATCACACCCTCGTGCTCTCGCGCGAGCGCGTCGTCGAGGAACGCCTCCGCCTCGGCGACGTCCGCGGTGACGATCGAAGGCACGCGGATCTCGGCGGGAAGGCGCGCCAGCATCGCCGCGCGCTCCGCGAGCGGCTCGTCGAGCACGTCCACGCCGTCGACGTGCAGGATGTCGAAGAAGAAGCACGACAGCGGCACGTCGCCGCCCGAACCGATCCGGGTCCCGAAGCGCGACATCGACACCTGGAACGCGTAGGGTCGCTCGTCCGGCCGGAGCGCGATCGCCTCGCCGTCGAGCACGAGCGCCTCGAACGGGAGGCCGCGGACCGCCGCGACCACCTCGGGGACGCGCGAGGTGACGTCGGCGAGGTTCCGCGTGAACACTCGGACCTCGTCGCCGAGCCGGTGCACCTGGATCCGCGCGCCGTCGAGCTTCCACTCGACCGACGCCAGCGAGATCCGCGCGAGCGCGTCCGCGATGTCCTCCGCTGTCTGCGCGAGCATCGGCTGGATCGGACGCATCGGCGTGAGGCCGAACCGTCCGAGGCCGTCAGTCCCCTCGGTCAACGCTGCGGTCGCGGCGACGCCGAGATCCCCGGACAGCATCGCGGCGCGACGGACCTCGGCCGAGGTAACGCCGGCCGCCCGAGCCACCGCCTCCACCATCACGCCCTCGAGCGCCCCCTGCCGGATCTCGCCGGAGAGCAGCCCGCGGAGGAACCGGTGCTCCGGCTCGGTCGCGCGTCCGAAGAGGGCAGCGAGCGAGTCCGCACGGGCCGTGCGCGAGCCGCGACCGGCGAGCTCCCGGATGGCCTCGAGCGCGTTCGCCGTGTCCAGGAGGCCGAGCGTCGGTGGGGGAGGGGCCGCCGGCGGGACGTCCCGGAGCGCCGCCCATCCGATACCGGTGGACCCACCCGGAACCGTTCCGGACAGGAACGCGACGGCGACGGCGATCTCCTCACCGCTCGCCCGCCGAAGACACGCGGCCAGGGCCTCGATCTTCGCGGTGCGCGACGGCGTGGACGCGACCGCGTCCGACGTCTCGGCGATGTCGGCGAGCAGCATGGTCCGAGCATCCCACGGGCCGGGCGGGGAGTACCCTGTGCGGTCGATGGGGCGGGGACGGCAATCGTTCCTCTTCGACCTCGACGGCACGCTCGTCGACAGCGTCTACCAGCACGTCCTCGCGTGGCAGCGGGCGCTGGACCGGGCGGGCATCCAGCTGTCGGTCTGGCGGATCCACCGCAAGATCGGCATGAGCGGCGGGCTGCTGACGAACGCGCTGTTCCGCGAGATCGGCGGCCAGGTCACCGTGGAGCAGCGCGAGCGCATCCGCGCGTTCCACGCCGAGGCCTACGCCGAGCTGTCCGATCAGATCCGCCCGCTGCCGGGCGCCAACGACCTGCTCCGGACGCTGACCGAACTCGACGTTCCGTGGGCGATCGCGACGAGCGGCAACACCGAGAGCGCGGCTCCGGTCCTCGCGCTCCTCGAGGTTCCCGAGGGCGTGCCGATCGTCACGCGCGACCTGGTCCCGCACGCCAAGCCCGATCCGGATCTGTTCATCGCCGCGGCCGAGCGCCTGGGCGTCGATGTCGAGGCGGGCGTCGTCATCGGGGACAGCGTCTGGGACATGCTGGCCGCGCGACGGGCACGCGCGCTCGGGGTTGGGCTGCAGTCGGGCGGGTACGGCACCGAGGAGCTCGAACGCGCGGGCGCGTATCGGGTGTACGAGGACCCGGCCGACCTGCTGCGGCACCTGGATGAGGTCGGCGTCCGCGTGCCGTCGCGCTGACGATCGGGGAACCCGTTCCCGTTCCTCCCGCGAGCCATGCATCGGAAGGGCCGCCGCCGGTACACTCGGCGCATGTGACGCCGCCTCGACATCGTCGCCGTGTCCCTTCCGGCCGTCCCGTCGAGGAGTCGCCGTGTCCACCAGCAGCGCCACCAGCCAGCCCAGCACCGTCCGGAGCCGTCCATGACCGTTGTGCTCGAGACCCGCGACCTCTCGGTCGAGGTCGCCGGACGTCCCGTGCTCGAGCGGCTCACGTTCGCCGTCCGCTCGGGTGACAAGGTCGGTGTCGTGGGCCGGAACGGGGCCGGGAAGACCAGCCTGCTGAAGGTGCTCGCCGGCGAGGTGCCGGCCGCCGCCGGACACGTCGTCCGTCGCGGGGCGACCGGATATCTCCGGCAGGACCCGCGGCAGCACCGCGCCGACGACGAGCAGACGGCCCTCCCGTACGTCCTGCAGGCGCGCGAGCTCGACGAGATGGCCGAGCGCCTCGAGAAGCTTCGTATCGTGCTGGAGGAGCGCCACGCCGACCGAGACGTCGAGCGATTCACCCGGCTCGAGGAGCGCTACCGGGCGGCCGGCGGCTACTCGGGCGAGGCCGAGGTCCGGCGGATCGCGGCCGGGCTCGGCCTAGCGCAGGACCGGCTTCAGCTGCCTGTGCGAGCGCTCTCCGGCGGCGAGCGCCGACGCCTGGAGCTCGCGCGCATCCTGTTCGGCGGCTCGGACCTGCTCCTGCTCGACGAGCCGACCAACCACCTCGACGTCGACGCCCGCGACTGGCTGATGCGGTTCCTCGCCGGCTACAAGGGCGGTCTCGTCGTGGTGAGCCACGACCTGGGGCTGCTCGACCGGGCGATCACGCGGATCCTGCACCTCGACCGAGACGGCGTCGTACAGTACCGCGGGACGTACACGCAGTACCGCGAGGCTCGGCATCAGGACGAGATCCGCCTCGCCGCGGTCGTCGAGCGACAGCAGGCCGAGATCAAGCGGCTGAAGACGCTCGCCGACTCCATGCGCGGCTCGACGGAGAAGCGCGCGCGGAAGGCCAAGACGCTCGACACGCGGGTGGAGCGGTTGCGGGGCGAGGCGATCGCCGCGCCGGCGCGGGAGAAGAAGGTCGCGTTCCGGTTCCCACCGCCGCCGCACTCCGGCAACCTGGTCCTGTCGGCCGACGCGCTGGCCAAGAGCTACGGCGGGCCCCCGGTGTTCGCGGACGTCTCACTGGAGGTTGGCCGCGGCGAGCGCCTGCTGATCATGGGACTGAACGGTGCGGGCAAGACGTCGCTCCTGCGGATCCTCGCCGGCGTGTCGACGCCGGACACGGGGATCGTGCGCCTGGGCGCTGGCGTGTCGCTCGGCTACTACGCGCAGGAGCACGAGGGGATCCGCGACGGCATCGACGTGCTGTCGCACATGAAGGCCGAATCCGACGCGGACGACCAGCACCTGCGGTCGCTGATCGGCATGTTCGGCCTGACGGGCGACATCGCGTTCCAGGACGCGGGCACGTTGTCGGGCGGGGAGAAGACGAAGCTCGCAGTCGCGCAGCTCGTCGCCGGGCGGCGGAACCTCGTCTTGCTGGACGAGCCGACCAACAACCTCGATCCGCCGTCGCGGTCGGCCATCGCGACGGCGCTCGCCGGCTGGCCGGGCACGATGATCCTCGTGAGCCACGACGTGGAGTTCGTGCGGGCGCTCGCGCCCGAGCGCGTGCTGCTGATGCCCGACGGCACCCTCGACTACTGGAGCGAGGACCTCGTCGAGCTCGTCTCGCTCGCCTGATCGGTCGGCTATGCTCCGGCGCGCTCGCGGCCGAGAGGGGAGAGCCGAGGGGGAGAGAAGGGGGAGACGTGTCCGATCAGCAGGCCGACCTGATCTTCGTGAACGGCGCCGTCTACACGGTCGACGCGGCGCGACGGTGGGCGAACGCGGTGGCGGTCCGCGACGGGCGCATCGCGGCCGTCGGCACGGACGACGACGTCCGCGAGCTCGCCGGCTCGCGCACGGAGGTCGTCGACCTCGCCGGCAAGATGCTCCTCCCGGGCTTCCAGGACGCGCACGTCCATCCGCCGTCGGGTGGTCTCGAGATGCTGCTCTGCAACCTGAACGAGGCCTACTCGCAGGACGCCTACGTGCGGATCGTGCGGGAGTACGCGGCGTCGCACCCGAACGAGGCGTGGATCCGGGGCGGTGGCTGGTCGATGGACGTGTTCCCGGGTGGCGCGCCGACCAAGGACCTCCTCGACGCGATCGTGCCGGATCGGCCCGCCTTCCTGCCGAGCCGCGACGGGCACAGCGGCTGGGTCAACTCGCGGGCGCTCGAGCTCGCGGGCATCACGAGCGCGACGCTGGATCCACGGGACGGCCGGATCGAACGGGCGCCCGACGGCTCGCCCGCCGGGACTCTCCACGAGGGGGCGATGACGCCGGTCGAGGAGATCGCGCCGCAACCGACGGACGCGGACTGGGACGAGGCACTGCAGGTCGCGCAGCGGTACCTGCACTCGCTCGGCATCACGGCGTGGCAGGACGCGATCGTCGGCGGCCACTACCCGACGTTCGAGATGTACCAGCGCGCCGTCGAACGCGATGCCCTCACCGCCCGCGTGATCGGCGCCTTGTGGTGGGACCGCCATGCCGGCGACGAGCAGATCGAGGGCTTCCTCGAGCGGCGGCACGAGGCATCAAGCGGCCGGTTCCGCGCGACGAGCATCAAGATCATGCAGGACGGCATCGTCGAGAACTTCACCGCCGGTTCGCTGCAACCGTACCTCGACGGCGCCGGGAACCCGACGGAGAACGCCGGTCTGTCGTTCGTCGATCCCGAAGCGCTCAGGGGGTACGTCACACGCCTCGACGCCGAGGGGTTCCAGGTCCACTTCCACGCGCTCGGCGACCGCGCCGTCCGCGAGGCGCTCGACGCTATCGAGGCCGCCCGCCGCGCGAACGGCATGAACGACCTCCGTCACCACCTCGCGCACATCCAGATCGTCCATCCGGATGACGTGCCGCGGTTCCGCCGGCTCGGCGCCGTCGCCAACGCACAGCCGCTGTGGGCCGTGAACGAGGGGCAGATGGTGAACCTGACGATCCCGTTCATCGGCCCGGAGCGCGCCGCGTGGCAGTACCCGTTCGCGAGCCTGCATCGCGCCGGCGCCGTCCTCGCGTTCGGCAGCGACTGGTCCGTGTCCAGCCCGGATCCGATCCTCGAGATGCACGTCGCCGTGAACCGGACCGCGGCGCCGAGCTACACGTACATGTCGCCGGATGATCCCGCGGTGACCGACCCGTTCCTGCCGGACGAGCGGCTCGACCTCGCGACCGCGATCGGTGCGTTCACGATCGGCTCCGCGTACGTGAACCACCTCGACGACGTGACCGGATCGATCGAGGTCGGGAAGGACGCCGACCTGGTCGTGCTCGACCGCAACCTCTTCGAGCATCCC
>DATAEU010000014.1:0-3397 GCA_036257835.1 Actinomycetota bacterium
CGGCCGGCAGGATCGAGGCGTTCCTCGCGGTCGGCAAGCCCGAGCAACCGACCCAGCTCGACCGGATCGTCGCCGGGCACGCGCTCAGCCTGTTCGCTATCGAGCTCGCGAAGTCGCGCGCGGTCGCCGACGCCCAGCGGAAGCTCCAGGGCGACTTCTTCGACGAGCTGGTGGGCGGCATCGGCGCAGCCGATGCCGCCCGAGGCCTCGCGCGGTTCGGCTTCGAGCGCGGCGCGACCTTCGTCGTCGTCGCGCTCGAAGCCATCGACCCCGGCGCCGTCGATCCGCAGGAGCTCGCCCTCGCGACGACCGATCATCTCTCCCGCGCCGGCGGCGGGTACCTGGTGTCGGCCAACGCAGGGGGCGTCTCCGTACTCGTGCCCGCGGACGGCGAGGACCTGGGCGAGCTCTCGAAGGTGCTCGGGACACGCGTGGACACGGAGCTGCGAGCCGGTGCCGGGTCACCGGCTCCCTCGACCGAGGTGCGGAGGTCCCTCCGGGAGGCGCGGTACGCGCTCCAGGTCTGCAGGCTCGAGGGCTGGTCCCACGCGGGCTTCGAGGATCTGGGGACCTATCGACTCCTGCTCAGCATGGCCGATCCCGACGCCCTGCGCGCGTTCGCCGACGCGATGCTCGCCCCGCTCGACGCCTATGACCGCGCACACGACGGCGAGCTGATCGGGTCGCTCCAGGCCTTCCTGCAGCACAACGCGCGATGGGAGACGGCGGCGGCGCAGCTGTTCGTGCACCGCCACACGCTCCGGTACCGGATGCGGAAGGTCGAGGAGCTCACGGGTCGGGACCTGACGAGCTCCTTCGACCGGATGGAATTCTGGCTCGCGCTCCGCGCACGGGACCTCCTCGCGGCCGATCGCGACGTATGACCGCAGGGCTCAGCGGGACGTGACCGGCTCGGCGTGCCCGATCACGTGGATCACGCGGAGTCCGGTGCGTCCCTCGAGCCGGTGCGGCAGATCCAGCTTGAGCCATCGGGACGGGCCGGGAGGGAGCGTCGACACGACGATCCCATCGAACGCCTCGCCACGCTGCAACACGTCCTCGACGGCCATCGCCGGGTCCCCGTCGCCCACCTCCCCGTCCATCTCGGCGTCCAGGGTCGAGAATCGCCGCAGAGCCTCGTCCAGCCGCGCGGCGGCCAGGGCATTGGACTCGGATTCTGTCCATGCGTGACCCCTGGGGTGCTCGGCGGGCACGACCACGTGGAACGCGGACGGGCCGTGCTTCGACAACTCGATGAGCGCGTCCCGGAGGTGCGTTCCCGCCAGGGTCCGGTTGGCAACGACCAGGTAGCGATGCATCGGATCACCTCCCGAGCGAGGCCACCATCGTCTGCCCGGTCGCGCCGTGGGTCAACCGCCGGCCGTTGTCCGGGCCGTCCATCGACGCTTCGGCGTCGGGCCGTTCCGGCGGGTGGTGTCGATCGGCCCGGACGCGGGATACTGACGGCAGGTCCGCGATCACGCAGACCTTCAGAGACGCAGGAGACGCAGAGGAGGGGTAATGGCGGACGGCCAGACCTGGCAGATGTTGATCGGCGGCGGCTGGGCAGACTCGTCGAGAGGGGAGACCGAGCCTGATATCAACCCCGCGACCGGCGAGTCGGTGGCAACGATCCAGGTCGGCACGCGCGAGGACGCCGATCGGGCTGTTGCCGCCGCCCAGAAGGCCTACGAGGAGGTGTGGGTCGACACGCCTCCGAAGGAACGCGCGGCGATGATGTTGAAGCTGGCGGACGCGCTGGACGCCGACGCCGACAACCTGGCGCTGCTGGAGGCAGAAGACGTCGGCAAACCGATCTCGGTATCCGCTGCGGATATCCCATTCATCACCGACAACATCCGGTTCTTCGCCGGAGCGGCCCGCGTCCAGGAGGGCAAGTCCGCCGGTGAGTACGAGAAGGGTTTCACGAGCATGATCCGCCGAGAGCCGCTCGGCGTCACGGCCGGGATCTGCCCTTGGAACTACCCCTTGATGATGGCGGCATGGAAGATCGGTCCCGCGCTTGCGGCGGGGAACACGTCGGTCATCAAGCCGGCCGAGCTCACCCCGCGCACGGCTCTTCGGCTGGCCGAACTCGCGGCCGACATCTTCCCGCCTGGCGTGATCAACGTGGTGACCGGGCACGGATCCGAGGTTGGCGACCAACTGGTGCGCAACCCCGACGTGCGCCTCGTGTCGGTCACGGGCGACACGTCTACCGGCAAGCTCATCCAGGCGGCAGCCGCCGAAACCGTGAAGCGCGTCCACCTCGAGCTGGGCGGCAAGGCTCCAGTGGTGGTTTTCGACGATGCCGACGTCGAGAAGCTGGTCGAGACGCTCAAGTTCGCCGGGTACACGAACACCGGCCAGGACTGCACGGCGTCGTGCCGCGTCGTCGCGGGGCCGCGGATCTTCGACGAACTCGTCTCCGAGCTCGTTCCCGCCGTCGAATCGATCGTTGTCGGCGACATCACAGACGAGTCCGTCGAGATGGGACCGCTGGTGTCCACGAAGCAACGCGACAGTGTGGCGGGGTTCGTCGATCGTGCACAGGAAGCCGGCGCGAAGGTGCTGACCGGCGGCGAGTCGATGGACGGCGCGGGCGCGTATTACAAGCCAACGGTCGTGACCGTGGAGGACCAGAATTCCGAGATCGTGCAGCAGGAAGTCTTCGGCCCCGTGGTGACGGTGCAGCGGTTCAACGACGAGGATCAAGCGGTGACGTGGGCCAACGACGTCGTCTACGGCCTCGCTTCGTCCGTATGGACCCGCGACGCCGCGCGCGCCGCGCGCGTTGCTCGCCGGCTGCAGTTCGGGGCCGTGTGGGTCAACACGCATTTCATGATCACGCCCGAGATGCCGCACGGCGGCTACAAGCAGAGTGGGTACGGCAAGGACATGTCCATGTACTCGCTGGAGGACTACACGCAGATCAAGCACGTCATGTGGTCGCTCGACTAGAGCAACCACGCCGAACGAGGCGGAGGGCGGGGCGTCCCAGGTGGGCGCCCCGTCTCCGCGAGAGGTGGTGAACCGGAGCGATGACCGTACGTCCCTATCTCGTGAACGGTGAGTGGCGTACCGGCGACGACACGTTCGAGGTCAAGAACCCGTTCGACGACAGCTTGGTGGACGAGATCGGCGTGCCGACCCAGGCCGACGTCGAAGAGGCCATGGCGACCGCCGCGGCCACGTTCGAGGAGTCCAAGCGCCTCCCGATCTGGGCACGCTCGGAGGCGCTCGATCACATCTCGAAGCGGCTCGCGGAGACGGTCGACGAGAACGCGTCCCTGATCGCGCGCGAGGGCGGCAAGCCGATCAAGTGGGCCAAGATCGAGGCGACCCGCGCGATCTCCACGTTCAGGTGGGCGTCCGAGGTGATCCGTCACGGGGACGA
>DATAEU010000030.1:0-2057 GCA_036257835.1 Actinomycetota bacterium
CCGAGGTCGCGTCGTAGCTCGAACGGCCTGACTCCGCCGTCCGTGCCCTCCGGTATCGTGCCCCGCGTCCGGGACGCGGCGACCGAGGACGGGGCCGATGGTGACGATCGACGACGTGCGGGCGTTCGCGATGACCCTGCCGCGCACGACCGAGGCGCTCGTGCGGGATCGCGTCAAGTTCCGCGTCGGCCGGATCGTCTTCGTGGCCTTGTCGCGCGACGAGACCGAGATGGGCTTCGGGTTCCCGAAGGAGGAGCGCGAGGCGCTGGTTCGCTCCGAGCCGGACAAGTTCCTGATGCCGGGCAGGGGCGACCTGCGGTACCACTGGGTCGAGTGCCGGCTCGCGGCGCTCGACGAGTCCGAGATGCGCGAGCTCGTCCTCGACGCCTGGCGGATGTGCGTCCCCAAGAAGGTGGCCGCCGAGTACGACGGCGAGCACGCCTGAGGCATCGGATCCGTCGAGCTTCTCGTTTGGCCGCGGCGAGCCGGTCCCGGTAGCGTTCGTGGATGGACGTGGTCCTCCCCGCTCCGTTCGAACGGTTCCCCCGCCACCGAGCCAAGGCCGAGGCCGCGTGTCGAGCCGCGCTCGCCGACCCCGACGTCGTGGCGATGGTCGTGACCGGGTCGTTCGCGACCGGAGAAGCCGACGAACTCTCCGACGTCGACCTGCGCATCTATGTCCGACCCGATGCCGTGGAGGGCGTCGTCACTCGCATCCCGGGCCTCGCCGCCGCCGGGGGACGCGTGGTGGCGCTCTTCGTCGCCGAGCACCTCGGCATTCCCACCCTCACCATCGTGCTCTACGACGACCTCGTGCACGTGGACTTCGACGTCGTCGCGGCGAACCGGGCGGCCGAGCACAACGACGGACTGCCGGCCGTCGTGTTGTGGGAGCGCGAGCCGATCTCCGACGCCCTTCCCGGAAGCTATGCCCCTGAGGTCGCCGCCGGTGTTCGATGGTTGGAGGCTCGGATCTGGACGTGGTCCTGGTACATCCAGTCGAAGATCCTGCGGGGCGAGCTCTACGAGGCCCTGGACGGCCTGCAGTACGTGCGCGACCGGGTGCTGTTCCGCCTGCTTGCGTTCCACGGTGACCGCCGTCCGGCGGGTGGACGGCGAGCGGAGAACGTCGTCGGGGAACACGGTGATGCCTTCGCGCGAACGGTTCCGAAGTCGCTGGACCCGGCGTCGGTCTTGGCCGCCCTCCGTGAGGAGATCGACCTGTATCGCCGGCTGGCGGACCCGCTCCTCGAACGACACGGGGTCGATACCGCCGAGGCGCGCACGGTCGTCCTCCGCGCCCTCGACCTCGGCCTGGACTGGACACCGCGATCGACGTGAGACCGTGAGCGGGACGCAGGAGCGCACATCCGGATGGATGCGACCCCTGACGCGCCGAACGCTCCTGAGCGCGGCTCGCGCGTTGACGATCGCCGACCCCGCGCTGGCCGCCTCGGTCGAACGCTTCGGCCCTCCCCCACTCTGGGCGCGCGAACCCTCGTTCGCCACGCTCACCCACCTGATCCTGGAACAGCAGGTGTCGCTGGCGTCGGCGCGGGCGGCGTTCGACCGGCTCGAGGTGGCGCTCGGCGGCGGCATCGAGCCGGGGGCGTTCCTCGAGCTGTCGGACGCCGATCTTCGTGCGATCGGGTTCAGCCGCCAGAAGGCGGGCTACGCGAGAGACCTGGCCGGCGCTCTCGCCGACGGGTTCGACCTCGAGGGGTTGGCCACGCTCGCCGACGACGACGTCCGCTCGAGCCTCATGAGCCTCCGAGGCATCGGTCGCTGGACGGCCGACGTCTACCTGATCATGTGCCTGCGCCGCCCCGACGTGTGGCCGCACGGCGACCAGGCCCTCGCGACCGCGGCGCGCGAGCTCCTCGAGCTGCCGGCACAGCCGACGTTCGAGGCACTCGAGATCCGGGCACGATCCTGGCGGCCGCACCGAGCGACCGCGGCGAGGATCCTGTGGCACCACTACCTGTCGGTTCGCGGCCGCGCCTGAGGTCGGGCCGCTACCGCGCGGCTCGGCGGGCGGCCTTGTCCCTGCGGACGGT
>DATAEU010000031.1:0-16911 GCA_036257835.1 Actinomycetota bacterium
ACCGTCCCGGCCGCCTCCGTCCCGAGCGCCATCGGAGCCGGGCCGCCGATCTGCCAGCTGCCGATCCTGACAAGCTCGTCCCAGTTGCCGATGCCGGCGGCGACGACGTCGATGAGGACCTCGCCTGCGGCAGGCGTCGCCAGCTCGTCCGCCTCGAAGATCTCGACGGGCTCGCCGAGTGCTGTGATTCCGGCCGCTCTCATCCCTGTTCGGTGCACGTTACTAGCGTCGTTGATGCGGCGCGGCCGGTTTGGCACCTCGCCAGAGGAGTGCGACGCGATCAGGTGACAGATGACCTGCCTGGGCAACCGTTCAAGAATGTCACTTGAGTAGGTGCGCCCGAATCGGCCCGGAGCAGCGATGAGTCTTTGGTGGTTTGTCAGTCTGCACTCCGTGGGTCCAGGGTGAGTGCCGGGCCGGAGCAGGCCGCCGAGAAAGGTGTCATGTGATGACGCGGTATCTGATCTCGTTTGATCAAGGCGCGATGGATCACATCCCCGATGAGGAAGGGCCCGCCGTGGGAGAGGCTGCGCATGCGGTGAGCCAGGAGGCTATGGACGCAGGCGTGTTTGTGTTCGCTGGCGGATTCACTGAGGAGGTGAGCGTGGTAGCCACCGACGGGACGGTGACCGACGCCCCGAAGGTCAAGCCGCATATCGGCGGGGGAATGATCGTCGACGTGCCCTCCCGCGAGGACGCGCTGGAGTGGGCTGCCAAGATCGCCGTCGCCTGCCGCTGTGCTCAGGAGGTGCACGAGATCCTGCCTGACCCGGCGGTGGGCAACTGATCGAGGCCCTTCATCGCCGATGTGGCCAGTCTCATAGGCCCCTCCGCGGTATAGAACCCCCGCCTGGCCGAGGGTGACCTCCCTCGAACCGGCCCGCGACCCGAACGGGCCTAGAACGGCTCGAAGCCGGCGCGCACCAAGAGCGCCCGCACCTCGCGCTCCTCCAGACCGCGGTCGACCAGCTCGCGGTAGATCCGGACCGCCGCGAGCGAGCGCCCGCACGTCGGGCAGAACCGGAAGAGGTCGTCGGTCGGCGTGTCGCACCACGGACACCGCGTGATGACGAGCTTGCGATCGGGCTCGAGGCCGGTGTCGGCGAGGGCGTCGATGTAGCCCTTGCCATAGTCCCACTGGATGTACTCGTCCTCGCGCACCTCGAACGCTGGCTCGTGCATGCGCGGCTCGCCGGTCTGGAGCATGTGCTCGAGGTTCTCCTTCAGCAGGTCCCACTCGTAGAAGTGGTTCTCGCCGCAGTCGGGGCACGCGATGACGACGCCCTTCACGCCCTGCGGGCCGAACATCTCGCGCATGTCGTGCAGGTCCTCGAGGTCCGCGCGGACGTTCTCCTCCTCCTGCGTGTCGAGCGTGTACGCTGGCTCCTGCGGCTCGTCGCCGCCTGAGCTCTCGGCGGGCTCGTCGGTCGGGTCGTCCATCAGGACCCCTCTTCCTCTTCCTCGTCCTTCAGGCCGAACGCGCGGAACCCCTCCGCGTACTCGTAGCCCGCGCGCTCCCCCAGCTCCCGAGCGCGCTCGCGCACCCAGGGGGCCGATGCCTCCCCCTGCTGCGAACGGTGCGCGGCCAGGGACTGGATCTTCACGTCGATCGTCTTCGTGATATCGACGTACGTATCGGCCTCCTCCGCAATCAGCCAAAGGTTGGGGATCTCGAACGGCTCGAAACCCTCGTCGAGCAGCTCGGGGAACTGCGGGCGCGAGGGCGAGTCCGGCATCACCGCGCAGAGCGCGAGCTCGCCGGCCGCCTTGTGGTCCGCGTGGTTGATGTAACCCCGGCCGGACCACAACCGCGACGGATCGGACCCGACCAACACGTCCGCGCGGATCCGGCGGACCTCGCGCGTCACGGCGCGGCGGGTGTCGGGATTCACTGCGAGTAGGCCGTCGGGGAAGTCGAGCCACGTGACGGACCGCACGCCGAGCACCTGCGCGGCGGCCTCCTGCTCCTCCTTTCGGACCTTCGAGATCTCCGGCCGCGTCCACCCCGGCTCGTTGTTGCCGGCCGAGCCGTCGGTGATGACGACGTAGTGCACCTCGGTGCCCTCGGCCGCCCACGCCGCGACCGTGCCGCCGCATCCGTACTCGGCGTCGTCCGGATGCGCGAACAGCACCAGCGCGCTGGAGAACCGCATGCCGGCCAGCCTACCGAACACCCTCCACTACGCGCGGGAGGGACGCTCGGGGCGACCGGCGGCAGACTGGGGCGATGGACCAGCGCCCCGACGGCATCAGCGTCGAGCGCCGGCCGCGGGCGAACCCCGCGATCCTCGGCGCCGGCGCCGGCCTGCTGTGGGGCGCGTTCTGCTACTCGGTCCTCTGGGAGGGAACGCCGTTCAGCGTCGACCGGCCGTTCGTCGAGTCCGTCCTCGGAACGCTGCTCCTGCTGCCGGCGCGGCTCGTGCTGTGGACGGTCCACGCCGCCGAGCTGTTCGCCGGGCGAACGTTCCAGCTCGCCGACTCGACCTGGATCTTCGGCGTGGCGTCCTGCGTCGCGGGACTCGGCCTCGGCCTGCTGACCGTGCTCGCCGTCCGCGGCGCCGCGGTGCTGATCCGTCGTTAGGGCCGCGATGGGCGCCCGCCGCGCTCGAGGGCCCGCATCCGCATCCCGCCCCTCGGGCGAAGCGTGATCGCCGGCTGGAGACCGACCTCGACGCCCGCGTCCGCCTCGAACCGCCACCGCCGTGCGATCCGCGTCAGGAGGAGCACCGCCTCGAGCCGCGCGAACGGCTCGCCCACGCACATCCGCGGCCCGGCGCCGAACGGCAGGAACGCGGCGTGCGGCCGGTCGGGGTTCGGCTCGAGCCAGCGCTCGGGCGCGAACGCGTCCGGCTCCTTCCACCAGCGCGGGTCGTGATGCAGCAGCCACGGGGAGACGATCGTCACCGCGCCCGCCGGGAGCTCGTACCCGCCCGCCCGATGCGGCTCGGTCGAGCGACGGCCGATCGCCCACGCCGGCGGGTACCGCCGCATCGACTCGTCGAGGACCGCGCTCGCGAACGGCAGGCGATCGACCGCCGAATCCGGCGCACCATGAAGCTCGACGGCGTCGGCCTCCGCCTGGAGCCGTTCCTCGGCCTCGGGCGCCCGGGCGAGGAGCCACCACGCCCACGACAGCGCGTTCGAGGTGGTCTCGTGACCGGCGAGGAACAGCGTGACCGCCTCGTCGCGGACCTGTGCGGCGGTCATCGCGCCGTCCTCGTCGTGGGCTCGGATCAGCCGGGACAATAGGTCGTCGCCGTCGGCGCCGTCCGCGCGTCGCCGTTCGATCAGGCCGTAGACGATCCCGTCGAACACGAGCGTCGCACGCGCGAACCGCCTGTTCGCGGGGAGCGGGAGGCGCTCGGTGAGGCGCAGGAAGGGCGAGAACGAGCGCGGGTACTGCGCCAGCACCTCGGTCAGCGCCGAGGAGACGGCGCCCGCCTTGCGCTCGGTCAGGTCCGAGCCGAACAGCGTCGCCACGACGATCGAGAGCGTGAGCCGGGACATCTCGGCATGGATGTCGATGAGGTCGCCGTCGCGCCACCGCTCGATCGTCCGGTCCGTCCGGTCGAGCATCACCGGGACGTACCCGCCGAGACGCGACGGCTGGAACAGCGGCTGGATCAGCCGCCGCTGCCGGCGGTGATACTCGCCCTCGCTGCTGAGCAGCCCGTCGCCGAGGACTCGACGCGCCGCCTCGATCGTCGGGCCCTTGTGGAACGAGCGGTTGTCGGTGACCAGGACGTCCCAGACGAGGTCGGGATGGTTCAGGACGAACGTCGGGTACCGCGGGGTGCGAAGGTGGGCGACGTCACCGAACGCCGCCGCGCGCTCGAGCAGCCCGATCGGGTCGCGCCGGAACGCGCGGATCGTCGCGACCGGGCCGAGCGGGGGCCCGGGGGGAAGGATGTTCGGGGACACCTGCTCCTCCTCCCCTCCTCGCGTCGCGGACGAACGCTACTCCTTGTACACGGCCCAGAACTTCTTGACGGGCGACAGTGCCTTCCACGTCGCCTTCGAGGCCTTCGGCGTGATGAGGACGTCGCCCGGTCCCACGCGATGGATCGCGCCGTCGGTCTCGGTGACCTCGACCTCGCCCTCGATGATCACCGCGATCTCGTGATACGACGGCTCCATCGGGCCCTCCTCGGGCGCGCGCTTCCACAGGCCGAAGCTGAACCGCCCGTCGCCGCTCCGGAACAGGACCGTCTCCTCGCCCGGCTCGTTCGGGTCCTCGGGCGCCGTCGGGATGACGTCCCACGCGAGCGGGTCGTCGCCGTGGATCGCGCGGATCGTCGGGTCGAACCCCTCGGACATCGGAATGCTCCCTTCGTCGGCGGATCGGCGGAGGGAGCGTACCGATATGCCGGGTGCTTGGGATCAGGGAGCCCAGACGGTCGCTGGGAAGGGCGTCGCCGTCGCGGAGTTCGCCGGGTACTGGCCCGTCCGGTATCCGTCCTCGAGCATCCGGAGCAAGCTGTAGTGGTTCAGCAGATCGCCGTACGTCCCAGGGACGACCTGCGGTCCCATCATCGCGAACAGCACGTTGCCGCCGCCGAACTTCGATCCGTTGTTGGCGCCGCCGCCCTGGCCCTCGTCGTAGGTCACCATGACGAGCGCGTCGGGGTAGGCCGTGGTGATGATCGGGACCTCGCGCGCCAGGAAGTCGTCGAACTGCGTGATCGGGTTGCCGGTCGGCTTGCAGTTGTCGTGTCCGTCCTCGCACATGTTCGGGACGACGTAGTTGAACGCCGGCACCGTGCGGTCGCTCAGCGCCTGGTGGAACGCGTCCATGTTGTTCGGCGCCGTGGTGCCGGTGGAGACGTCGTTGTCTCGGCACTCCGCGGACGGCAGCGTCCCGTCGGTGTAGAAGCTGTACGAGCCGACCACCCCGACGTAGTACTCGGCGGGGTTGTGCTTCGGGCGGTATGCGTTGCCGGTCTTGTCCGATCCAGCGTTCAGCAGGTAGCAGCCGCCCGGGTAGTCCTGGTTCATCGGCATCGACTCGTTCCAGACCTTCCAGCCGGCACCGACGCCGTCGAGGTCGTTGAACAGGTTCGGGACGTCCTGGTGGCAGTCGATCGGCTTGACGTCCTCCTGCTCGCAGGCGATGTACTGGCCGCTCGTCATCGCCACGTAGTTCGATGTCGAGTAGTGCGACGACGCGAAGTAGTCGGTGAACCACGCGGCGTTCGGCTGGAGTTGCTTGATCTCGTACGGCGCGTTGTTGGCGCTGATCTGGGAGAGCGACGTGTTCTCGCCGATGATCAGGAACACGTTCCCGAACTGCGGGACGCCGTCCAGCGACGTCGTTGCCCCGGCCGGGGCCACGGCGAGCCCGGCGAGCAGGAGCGTTGCCGTCGCCAGGAACACACGATGTCGGAACCGCCGCATGTCGATGCCTCCTCGGTGTCGGTCGTCGTCCGACCCTCTCTCGGTCACCTCGGAAAGGTCAAGACGGGCACGTGACGGTGCCGTGAAGCGTGCGTGAACGGCGGCTACAGCGTGCGCCGCATGCGCACGTGCGGGCCGATGAGATCCACGTCGAAGGGATCTCCCTCCGACACGAACGCGTGCCGCTCGTAGAACCGCACCGCGCCGATCCGCGCGTTGCACCACACGAGCGTCGCACCGCGAGAACGGGCGTGGTCGAGGCATCGCTCGAGCATCGCGCCGCCGATCCCTCGGTCGCGCACATCGTCCTCGACGGCCATGCCGCGGATGCGCCACGTGTTGGGATCGGCGAGTTCGGGATGAGTGTGTGGGAGGATGCTCGCCGCGCCGACGAGCCGATCCGCGACGAACGCACCGACGTGGAGGGCGCCCGGACGGCGGTCGCCCTCGAACTCGACGTCCTCGACGCGCTGGTGCGGACGCAGGACCCGCTGCCGGATGGGAAGGACGTTCTCGAGCGCGACCGGCCGCACCTCGACGGCGTCGTCCGCCGTCCGTCCCACAAACCTCACCCGTCGGGTCGGTCGAGTCGAACGTCGGCGAGCAGCCCTTCGGCCTGCTCGATGGCCGATGCGAGCCATGCCGCATCTTGCGCTCCGCGGATGTCCTGCCGCGGATACGCGAACTGGTTGAGGGCCTCATCGGACCCGACCTGGATCCCCTTCGTCGCCAAATACTCGCCGAGCGCGAACTCGAACGTGAACAGGGCGCTGCCGCCCTCGAACGTCTGGACGGTGTACGTCAAGAAGCGGTTCGGGTGAGCGTTATAGACGCGGACGCCGCGCGGCGACTGGCCGGTCTCCGCCTCGAAGCCCTGTCGGGCGAGCGCCTCGGCGAAGTCCACGGGATGAGGGTAGCGCTTCGACTCGGCACCCTCAGCGGGTCCGCTTTGCTCTCCCGGTGGACGCTGCGACTCGTGCCAAGGGCAGCCCGCGGATGACACGTCGGGGGCACTTGTACGTGGAGCGTTGTCCACCCATCGAGAAGGCGCGCGTTGAGCCTAGCGACGGTCGAGAGGACGAAGACTCTCGGGCGGGGCGGACCTCTTGGTCTCGAGAATGCTGAACCTCGAAGAAGTCGATCAAGAAACGGGTACATGTTGTGCGTCTCCGGCATGGCCACCTGATCGCTACGGGGGGAGACTCACCGGTTTCGGTCTTGGTGGGACGACGCTCTCCGCAGTCTGGACAAGCCGAATGCGAACGTGAACTGCCCCGGGGTTCACCGGAGACTCGGCGCTGTGCGTCGGTCAGCGTAGCTGGGGTGTTCTTCTGCGCGATAGGCCTCCTAAACCCTGTCGGTGGTAGGTGCCCTATGGGCTCGAGCAGGCATCGGTAGTTGAACCAGTCGACGTACTCGAGGGTGCCGTTCTCGACGTCGTCGATCCCCCCTACGGTGCGACCGCCACCTCGTAGTGCGCGCATGTCCACTCGCGCGCGACCAGGAACTCGTCGTCCTCCGGATAGAAGCGCGCCACCTCGATGTCCTCCCCGGCGAACGCCGCGATCGCGTCCCGCGACTCCCACAGCGAGAGCACGACGAACTCGACACGTCCGTCCTCGACCGGCCGGTGCAGGACGTAGACGCCGCGGTTCCCGGCGGTCGCGCGCAGATCGGGGACGCCCGTCCGGTTGAGGTAGTCCACGTACTCGTCCTCGCGATCGGCGGCCGTCCATCCACGCCACATCCTGGCGATCACCGGACCCTCCGTGCTCGAGCGTCAGCAGCGCATCATGGCACGACGCGGAGCGCGGCCTCCGGGTCGGCCACCGCCGCCGGCGCGTCGGCCGACCCCGCGCGCGAGAGCGACCCGCGCGCCTTGCCGAGGTGCGCGCGGAACTCGTCGGCGCCGTTGGCGAGCATCGTCGCCGCGCGTGCCACCTTGTTCTCGAGCACGCCCTCCATGGCGTCGAGCAATGAGGCGACCTCCGCCAGACAGACGCGCGCGTCGCCGGCATCGCCGTACCGCCCCACGATCGCCGACAGGAACAGCAGGACCGGCAGGGCCGTGGAGTACGGCACGACCACGACGCCGCGGGCGAACGCGTCCGCGTGCGCCCGCCGGAGCACCGCGTACGCCGCGTCGGGGACCGCGGCCACGCCGACCGGAGCCGTCAGCGAGGTGTCGAGGTACTGGGCCACCTCGCGTGCGCGGAGCGCGACGACGCGCTCGACGTCCCGTGCGCGCGCATGGCGCTCGACCGGGTCGGTCGCCGCCTCGAGCGCTTGGAGCTCGGCCGCGGCCGGCCACTTGGAGTCGATCGGCAGGCGACGGCCGTCGGGAAGCAGGAGCGCGAATTCGACGACCTTCCCGTTCACGCGCAGATCGGACACCAGCATCGACGGCGGGAGTTGCGCGAGCTGCTCGCGCAGGAGGTTCTCACCGGCGCGCCCCGAACGGCCGCCGCCCGAGAGCACCGCCGACAGGCGCCGCACGACGTCGGCGGACTCGCGCTCGCGCTGGCGCCGTTCGCGTTCGCGGAGCGCGAGGTCCTCGAGCGCGCGCCTCGCGGCCGCGAGCTCCGCCTGGACGCGCTCGCCCGCGGCGTCGCGGGTCGCCGCCGCGTCGGCGAGGCGCCGCAGCTCGGCCGCCTGGATCTCGAGCCGCGCCTCGAGTCGCGGATCGCGTCGGCGAGCTCCGCGCCGAACGCCGAGGATGGCGATGGCGGCCGCGACGCCGGCGGCGAGCCCGAGCAAGGCGAACCCGATCTCCCGCATGCCGCCTCCCCGGTCTCGACGACAGGCCGACGGTACCCGGCGCCACCGACATGGAGGTCGAGGCGGCGCTAGGAGGCGGCGGCCTGCTGGAGCTCGCGATCGAGCGTCGGCAGGTCCAGCTGCTCTTTCCGAACCCGCAGGTCGAAGTAGACGAGGCCGAGGACGAGGCCCGTGAACGGCGTCGTGATGCTCGATCCGATCCCCGCGAGCAAACCCGCGAGGAACCATCCCGCGCCACTTCCGATGGTCGTGAAGAGCGCGTTCACGATCGCCCCGAGGAACGCCGCGACGATGAACGCCCCGAAGACCGACCACGACCGCCCGCGGGTCAGGTTCCACGATCGGCTCAGCGCGTCCGTCCCCCGCCGGCGCTCGACCACGACGGCCGGAACCGCGACCGAGAACCGCACGGCCAAGATGATGCCGGGGACGATCAGCGCGATGAAGCCGACGAACACCACGAGGACGTAGAGCACCCCGACGAGCAGGATCGTCCAGAAACGCCGGTATCCGAAGCGATACGACTCGCCGACGTCGGGCTCCCGACCGACCAATGACGTCGCGACCGCCCACGCGATGGCGCCGATGAGGACGACCTGGATCAGCAATGCTAGGAGCGACACGAGAACGGACGCCGCGACGACACCGCCGCCGGTACTCGTCACGTGGCCCGTTGCGTCGGTGGTCCTGGACGAACGGACGGCGTCGCCGAGCCCGTACTGGATGATCGTGAGCGGGATCACGGCGATCGCCACGATCTGGATGAGACTCTTCCAATGCTTGCTGTAAAGGCTGAACGCCGCCTCCAGGACCTCGCCGACGCTCCGTGGACGAAGCGGCGGCGGCGGCGGCAGGTCGCTCGGTCCCTGAAATCCCTGCATCGTGGCCCCCCCTTGGCGATGCGCTCGGCCGAACGTAACCGGCGCGCGGGGCGTGAGCAAGAACGCCGGCGGGGATCGGTCAGAAGACGCGCGACTCGCGGATCTTCTCGAGCGCGTCACGTGCGTGATGCCGCACGCCGGGGTTCTCGTCGTCCAGGGCGCGGGTCAGCGGTTCGACCGCGACGACGTCGTGGGTCTCCCCGAACGCGATCGCGGCGCGGACGCGAACGGCCGGGTCGGGATCGCCGAGCGCCTCGGTCAGCACGTCGAGCCCCGCGTCGAGCTCGCCGAGCGCCAGGATCGCCACGCGTCGCAGCGGCAGGTCGTCGCCGGACGCCGCTCGGACGAGCGCGGGCGCCGCACGACGATCGCCGATCTTGCCGAGCGCGACGGCGACGCGTGTACGGATGTCCTCGTCCGGATCGCTCAGCCGGTCGACCAGCGAGTCGATCGCTCGCGCGCCCCCGCACGCCGCGAGGCCGCACACCGCGAGCCTGCGCACCTTCGGGTCTTCGTCCTCCAGCGCCGCCAGGAGGTTCCGGAAGCACTCCTCGGTGCCGACCCGCACCTCGCCGACGTCCGTCCTGACCTGATACATCGTCGTCACCCCCCGGATTCGTCCACCTCCATGAAGGCACAGGCCGAGGTGCGCCGGGGAGGTCCGCCGGCCCGCGGGCCGCGGGTCCAGTGGCGACCGAGCACCGCCGGCGCTCGAGCACGCGCCGGCCAGGCGAGCGCAGTACCATCGCGCGGTGCCGCCCGAACCGATCCCGACGCTCGTCGTCGCCGGCTCGCACCGCGAGGCCGGCCGGCAGGTCGGCGCGGTACGACGCGACGTGATCCGCACCGAGGTCGCGTTCGACGACCGGATCCCGGGCGGACGGACCCGCGCCGAGCAGCTCGAGCTCGCCTCGCGCTATCGCGACGTCACCGCGGAGGCGCACCCCTGGTACATCGAGGAGCTCGAGGGCGTGGCCGAGGCCGCCGAGGTCGAACCGCTCGCGGCGTTCGCTTGCATGGTGGAGGAGATCTGGTACGAGCCGTACGCCTGGCGGCTCCGGGGCCGGTGCACCGACGTCGTCGCCGTCCCGCCCGCGACCGCGGACGACCGCATCATCGTCGGTCACAACAACGACATGCCACGGACCTATCAGGACGAGCTGATCGCGATCGAGTGGCACGTCGACGACGAGCCCGCCGTGTTCACGATCGGCAACGGGCTGCAGATCAGCTGCGGCTGGAACGCGGCGGGCATCTCGATGACCGGCAACGAGCTGGCGCCGCTCGACGAGCGGATCGGCATCCCGCGCGAGATCCAGTTCCGCTCGATGCTCCGGATGCCGACCGTCGATATGGCGGTCGGCGAGGCGCTGCATCACGCCCGCGCCTCGAACTACAACCACGTGGTCGTGTCGGCCGACGGCGCCGTGATGAACGTGGAGGGTTCGGCGACCGACGCCGACTTCGTCGAGCCCGACGAGCGCGGCCACCTCGTCCATACCAACCACTACGTGTGCGAACGCATGGAACGGTACGAGGGCGACCCGGAGTACCGGCCGAACTCGGCGGCGCGGTTCGACCGCGCGCGCACGCTCCTGGCCGAGCAGCCGGCGGGCGGCGTCGATCCCGGCACGGTCCGGTCGATCCTCTCGGATCACGAGGGCGAGCCGAATGCCCTATGCCGGCATCCCGAGCGCTACGGCGACGCGTCCTCCTCGGCGACGGCGTTCTGGTGGATCGCCGATCTCACCCAGCGCGAGGTGACGTTCGGGCGCGGCAACCCTTGCGACTCGACCCCGCAGACGCACCGCTTCGGGTCGTAGCTACTTGCGCGCGCTCGCTGCTTGAGTCCCCCACGCCCCTATCCGTTCGCGTCCGCGAGCGCGCGGAGCTGATCCACGTCCGTCGTGCGGGCGACGATCGTCGTGACGCCCGCCTCACGCCACGCCGATAGCCGCTCGCGAACGCGACCTGCCGATCCGACGAGCGCGATCTCGTCGACGAGGTCGTCCGGCACGGCGGCCGTCGCCTCGGCCTTGCGGCCATCGAGGTACGCCTCGGCCACCCGGGCGGCGGCGTCCTCGAATCCCATCCGAGCGACGACCTTGTTGTAGAAGTTCCGGTTCCGCGGGCCCATCCCTCCGACGTACAACGCGACCTGCGGCCGGACGACGTTCCGGCACGCCTGCACGTCGTCGCCGAGGGCGACCCACACCATCGGCGCGACGTCGAACCGCGCGGGCCTGCCGCCTCGCCGGGCGAAGCCCTCGTCCAGCGACGGCAGGAACGCGTCCGCGCGACCCGGCGAGAACAGCAGCGGCATCCACCCGTCGGCGATCTCCGCGGCGAGCGCGACGTTGCGCTCGCCCATCGCGCCGAGGTAGATCGGCAGGTCGCCGCGCAGCGGCCGTACCCCGAGCTTGAGCGCGACTCCCGACCCCGTCCCGCCGGGCGCCGGCAACCGATAATGCCGGCCGTCGAACCGCACCGGCTCGTCGCGGCGGAGCATCTTCCGCACGAGCTCCACGTACTCGCGCGTCCTGCCGAGCGGGTCCTCGAACGCCGCTCCGTGCCACCCCTCCGAGACGCCCGGTCCGGTCGTCCCGAGGCCCAGCCGGAACCGGCCGTTCGACAGGTGGTCGAGGGTCGCCGCCGTCATCGCGGTCATCGACGGCGTGCGCCCCGGCATCTGGAACACGCCGGCGCCGACGTCGATCCGCCGCGTGTGCGCCGCGATCCACGCGAGGGTCGTCGCCGCATCCGAACCCCACGCCTCGGAGGCCCAGATCGAGCGGTACCCGAGCGCCTCGCCCTCGCGCGCGACCGGCACGACGTCGACCGGTTCGCCCTGCCAGTGACCGACGTGGATGCCGAGCTCCATCAGGCCGGACAGCCTATCGGCGGTCGGGTACCCTTTCGCGGCAACCCGCTCGCCGGGTCGCGTCTTTGACACGGTTGGAGGGGGTTGGCGCAGTGCTCGACGTGGCGAAGCAGGCCGTTGACGCCGCGCGCCGGGCCGGCGCCGACTACGCCGACGCGCGCGTCGGCCACGAGACGACCGAGTCGCTCACCGTCCGCAACCAGGAGATGGAGGGCATCGACCGCTCCGACTCCAAGGGCCTCGGCATCCGCGTGCTGCTCGACGGACGCTGGGGCTTCGCGGCAACGGCGCGACTCGAGGACGGCGACATCGAGCGAACGGCGGGGCTCGCCGTGCAGATCGCCGAGGCCGCCGCGCGGCTCCCGGGCGAGCGCGTCGAGCTCGCGCCCAACGAGCCGGCGACCGGCATGTGGCACAGCCCGATGCGCGACGACCCGTTCAACGTCTCGCTCGAGGAGAAGGTCTCGTTGCTCATGGAGGCGACCCGCCGGATGCAAGAGGTCCGGGGCGTCGACTTCGCCGAGGGCGGGATCGACCTGTTCCGCTCGCACGTGTGGCTCGCCTCCAGCGAGGGCGCGGCGACCGAACAGACCGTCGTGCAGTCGGGCGCGGGGATCGAGGCGACGGCGATCGGCGACGGCGAGCTGCAGCGCCGCTCCTACCCCAACTCCTTCCGCGGCCACATCGCGGCGGCCGGCTGGGAGCACATCGCGAAGCTCGGACTGGTCGAGGAGGCCGAGCGTACCGCGACCGAAGCGGTCGAGCTGCTGAGCGCCGAGGAGTGCCCCAGCGAGGTCACCACGCTCGTGCTCGATTCGGGACAGATGGAGCTGCAGATCCACGAATCGATCGGCCACGCGGTCGAGCTCGACCGCGTCCTCGGGATGGAGGAGTCGTACGCCGGCTCGTCGTTCGTCCGGCCGGAGGACCGCGGCTCGCTCCGGTACGCGAGCCCGCTGGTCTCGATCACGGCCGACGCGACGCTCCCCGGCGGCCTCGGAACGTTCGCCTGGGACGACGAGGGCGTGCCCGCCCAGCGGTTCCCGATCCTGGCCGACGGCGTCTTCGAGAACTTCCTGTCGAGCCGCGAGACGGCGAGCCGCATCGGTGGCACCAGCAGCGGCGCGATGCGGGCGGACGGCTGGCAGAACCTGCCGCTGATCCGCATGACCAACATCAGCATCGAGCCGCGCGAGGGCTCGCTCGCCGACATCATCGGCGACACGAAGGACGGCATCTTCATGGCGACCAACCAGTCCTGGTCGATCGACGACCACCGCGTGAACTTCCAGTTCGGCTGCGAGATCGCCTGGCGCATCAAGGACGGCAAGCTGACCGAGCTCCACCGCAACCCCAACTACACGGGGATCACGACGCGGTTCTGGGGGTCCTGCGACGCCGTCGGCGGCCGCGAGGAGTGGACGCTCTGGGGAACGCCCAACTGCGGCAAGGGCGAGCCGGGCCAGGTCGCGCGGGTCGGGCACGGCGCATCGCCGGCGCGGTTCCGCAACGTGCAGGTCGGGGTGCGCGGCTGATGCCGGGGATCGTCGGACCCGACGAGGTGAAGCGGGTCGCGGGCGAGGCGCTCGAGCTCGGCGGCGTCGACGGCGTCGAGGTGCTGTTCATGCACGAGTGGGGCGGGCTGACGCGCTTCGCGAACTCCACGATCCACCAGAGCACGTGGCGCGAGGACACCGGACTGCGCGTCCGCGTCGTCGCCGGCAACCGCGTCGGCGTCGCCGGGGCCAACGACTTCAGTCCCGAGGGCGCGCGCCGCGCGGCCGAGAGCGCGCGCGAGATGGCGCTCGTCTCCGCGCCCGACCCGAACTTCCCCGGCCTCGCGCCCAAAGCCGACGTCCCTCAGCGCCCCGACGCGTTCGATGAGGCGACCGCGTCGACCTCGCCCGAGCGCCGGGCCGACGGCGTCGAGGGGCTCGTGCGGGGGGTGAGCGATGGGTTCCGCGCTGCCGGCGCGTTCGAGACGATGGCGATGGAGATCGCGGTCGCCAACACCCAGGGACAGTTCTGCTGGGCGCCCTCGTCGCAGGCCTCGATGAGCGCGGTCGTGAACGGCGGAGACGGCGGGAACGGGTTCGCCGAGAGGTTCGCTGCGCGCGTCGACGACGTCGACGCCGACGAGATCGGCCGGCGGGCGTTCGCGAAGGCCGAATCGTCGCAGCACCCGCGTGACCTGCAGCCGGGCGCCGTCACAGCCGTCCTCGAGCCGAGCGCCGTCTCGACGCTCGTCGGGTTCCTTGCGTGGATCGGGTTCGGCGGCCGCTCGATCGCCGAGGGACGCTCGTGCTTCACGGGCAAGGAGGGGCAGCAGGTCGCGGCGCCGGCCATCACGATCCGCGACGACGCCCTGTCGCCGCTCACGATCGGGACGCCGTTCGACTTCGAGGGCGTGCCGCGGCGCCCGGTCGACCTCATCCGCGACGGCGTGTTCCACCAGGGCGTCTACGACCGCCGCACCGCCAAGCTGCTCGGCACGACCAGCACCGGTCACGCCCTGCCGGCGCCGAACCCGGAGGGGCCGTTCCCGCTGAACCTGTTCCTCGACCCGGGCGACGCGAGCCTCGACCGGCTGATCGCGGGCACCGAGCACGGCGTCCTCGTGACGCGGTTCCACTACTCCAACGTCGTGCACCCGGTCGAGTCGACGATCACCGGGATGACCCGCGACGGGCTGTTCGTGATCGAGGACGGCGAGGTCGCCTACCCCGTGAAGAACATGCGGTTCACGCAGTCGATCCTCGAGGCGCTGTCGAATACCACCGGCGTCGGCCGCGAGACCGAGCTCGCCAGCGAGTTCTTCCTCTCCTCGGCACGGGTCCCCGCGCTCCGCGTCGAGGGGTTCCACTTCACCGGGGCCTCGGACCACTGACCGGCGGCATCGGAACGAGCGCGGACCACCGCGGTCACCGCGCGGCATGGCCTGCCGGCGCGGCGAAGGGGTACCCTACGGAACCGGCTTCCCACGGCTTCCCACGAGGAGGGCATCGATGCAGGTCGCGGACGTGATGAAGACCGACGTGAAGACGACCACGCCCGAGGACACGTTCGATCGGATCGCCAGGCTCCTGCATGTGAACCAGGTCTCCTCGATCGTCGTCATGGACGGCGAGCGGGTCGCGGGGATCGTGACCGAGCGCGACCTCGTGAACCTGGTGGCGGACGGCCTCGACCCGACGTCGACGAAGGTCGGCGACCGCATGTCGACCGATCTCGACACCGTGGAACCGAGGACCGACATCGCCGAGGCCGCCGAGCACATGGCGCGCCTGCGGATCCGGCACCTGCCGGTCGTCGACAACGGCCGCCTGGCCGGGATCATCTCGATCCGCGACCTGACGAACTGGGCGGTCGAGGAGATGACCGGCGGACACGAGCTGGCGGACTTCGAGCGGAGCGCGACGACGCTCAACGCCGCCGCCGAGGTCCACCGCGCGACGCAGTGACGCCGCGCGAGGCCGCCACTAGTCCTCGAGGGACTCGTCGCCGCTCGCCGCTCGCTCGAACGGCTGGCGCGGATTGTGGATCGAACCGAGCTGCGCGATGTCGCGCGGGAACACGAGTCCGACGGTCCAGTCCGCGACGATGCGCGACTTCCGGCTGAGCGTGGGCATCATCAGGATGTGGTAGCTGCGGTGCAGCCACCACGCGGGGAACCCCGTGACCCGCACGCCGAGCACCGTCGCGGCGCCCTTGAAGCGGCCGAGGGACGCGAGCTGCCCGAGGTTCCGGTGCCGGAACGGCTCGAGCGGGCCGCCGGTCAGCGTCGCCGCGATGTTGCGACCGAGCCGGCGCGCCTCGCGGAGCGCGTGCTGTGCGGTCGGCGGCGCCGTCGCTCCCGTAAGCAGATCCGGGACCGCTGCGTCGTCCCCGGCCGCCCACGCGCCCTCGATCCCGCGGACACGGAGGTACGCGTCCACAACGACGCGCCCACGATCGTCGACCGGGAAGCCGGAACGCTCCGCGACCTGCTCCGGCTTGACGCCAGCCGTCCACACCAGCGTGTCGGCGGCGAACGACGCTCCGTTCGAGAGCTTCATCACGCCGCCATCGGCGGATTCGAGCCGCGTCCCGAGCATCACCGCGATCCCGCGCTCCTCGAGGTGCCGCCGGACGTACGCCGCGAGGTCGGGGCCGATCTCCGGCAGGATCGTTCCCGCCGCCTCGACGAGGACCCACCGCATGTCCACGCGGCGGAGCTGCGGGTAGTACTTCATCGCGGCCCCGGCCATGTCCTCGAGCTCGGCCAGCGCCTCGACGCCCGCGTAGCCGCCGCCGACGAACACGAAGCTCAGCGCCGCGCGCCGGCGCTCCGGATCCGGCGTCTCGGCCGCCTCGTCGAGCCGCCCGATCACGTGATTGCGGAGGTAGATCGCCTCGGCGACGCTCTTGAACCCGATCCCGCGCTCGGCGAGCCCCGGGACCGGCAGGACGCGGGAGCGCGAACCGGCGCCCATGACAATCACGTCGTAGCCGAGCTCGAACGTCTCGCCGTCTCCGGTTCGGACGGTCGCCGTCCGGTGGTCGTGCGCGATCTGCGTGACTTCGCCGACGACGATCCGCGCGTGACGGAGCACCTGGCGGAGCGGGACGACGACGTGGCGCGGCTCGATGTTGCCACTCGCGACCTCGGGCAGGAACGGCTGGTACAGCATGAAGTTCTCGGGGTTCACGACAGTGACGTCGGCGCGGCGGCCGGCGCGCTTCTGGAGCTCGAGCGCCGCATACATGCCGACGTAGCCGCCGCCGACGAGCAGGATTCGCGTCCGCGGCGTCACATCGCGTCCAACGCGTCGGGCAGCTCATCGAGGCGCCGGATCGCCGCATCGGCCTCCGCGAGCTGCTCCGGGGAGGGCTCGTCGGGCGCCTCGCCCCGCAGCATCCACACGGCGTGCATGCCGGCCTCGCGCGCCGGACGGACGTCGTAGTCGAGCCGGTCCCCCACCATCGCGGCGGCCGCGG
>DATAEU010000047.1:0-10032 GCA_036257835.1 Actinomycetota bacterium
CGTGACCGCGCTCGTCCTCGATGCGTGCGTCCACGCGCCGGCCGGTCCGAGGCCGCGTGCCTCCGCCACGCGCGCACCGTCCGTCGCTTCACCGCCGGCCACGGGACTCCCGCCTTCGTCACCCGCGTCGTCGACGGCGACACGGTCGAGGTTCGGTACCGCGGGCGCGATCTCACCGTTCGCCTGATCGGCGTCGACACGCCGGAGACCGTCGCGCCGGGGCAGCCGGTCGAGTGCGGGGGACCGGCGGCCTCGCGGTTCACCGAGCAGCAGCTCGACGGCGAGCCTGTGCGGCTCGAGTTCGACGTGCAGCGGATCGATCCGTACGGGCGAACGCTCGCGTACGTGTGGCTCGGCGGCCGGCTCTTCAACCGCACGCTCGTGGCCCGCGGCTTCGCGCAGGTCGCGACCTACCCGCCGGACGTGAAGTACATCGACGTGTTCCTCGCCGCGCAGCGCCGCGCGCGAAACCGGGACCGGGGCCTGTGGGGATCCTGCGCGGGAACGCGCTCCCTGATCGGGCCGGCGTCCGGGTCATCGAGGTGCGATCCCTCGTATCCAACGGTCTGCATCCCGTCACCGCCACCGGACTCGACTGCGCCGACGTCCGGTTCACGAACTTCAAGGTGCTGCCGCCCGATCCGCAGCACTTCGACGGCGATCACGACGGCGTCGGTTGCGAGGGGTAGGCGAGGCCGAGACCGTCCTCATGCCGCCCGGCGGGCCGGTGAGCCGATCCGCCGCTGGATGCGACGCCTCGACGGGACCGCAACATGTGCAGCCGTACGCCGCTCGCTCTCGGGAGAGACCTCACCGCGCGCGCACCATCGGCACAGGAACATGCCGTTCCGCGGTAGCAGCTGATCCGCCTCTCCGCACCGTGCGCATGAGACGCCGGCCCGGTACACGACGTTACGTGGGTCAGATCCGGAGAAGGGGACCGCCCACGCCATGCTCCCGTCCATCTCGTCCTCCCGTTATCGGTGATACGGGCGACGGTGGGAATTGGGTTGGTGAGATCGATGTGACACGCAGCACGTCCGGACAACTGGGTCTTCCTGGCGTCGAGGTCCGCATCCCATTGAATCCGGAACGCGGACGAGCTCGGCGGGACATCATCGTTCGGCGTATCGTCGAGATCGGGCTGTCGGGGAGGTGGACACGATCCTCGGACGGACGACGGTCGCCGGCGCGGTCGAGGGACTCCTCGGCCGGGACCTGCCGGTCGGCGTGGAGGCGTACGACGGGAGCCACGCCGGGCCGCGTGATGCGCCGGCGACGCTCCTGATCCTCTCGCCCGACGCGATTCGGCGGATCGTGACGGCTCCGGGTGAGCTCGGCATCGGGCGCGCGTACGTCGCCGGCGATCTCGACGTGCGGGGAGACGTCTTCTTCGCGCTCGCAGAGCTTCGGCGGCGCCTGCCGAACGCATGGCTCTCGGTGCCGGCGCTCGCCTCGCTCGCCCGGCTGGTCGGGCGGGACGCGTTCCGTCCGTTGCCGCCGCCGCCGGAGGAGGCGCGACTCACCGGCAGGCGCCATTCGCGCGAGCGCGACGCGGCCGCCATCGCGCACCACTACGACGTCTCGAACGAGTTCTACCGGCTGGTGCTGGGACCGTCGATGACGTACTCCTGCGCCGTCTGGGACACGCCGGACGTTGGGCTCGACGCGGCGCAGCAAGCGAAGTACGAGCTGATCTCGAGGAAGCTCGGCCTGCGCGAGGGCATGCGGCTGCTCGACGTCGGATGCGGATGGGGCGGCATGGTGATCCACGCTGCGCGCACGTACGGCGTTCGCGCCGTCGGCGTCACGCTGTCGCAGCGCCAGGCGGAATACGCCGCGAAGGCCGTAGTCGACGCCGGCGTCGCCGATCGCGTCGAGATCCGGTTCGCGGACTACCGGGACGTTCGCGACGGTCCATACGACGCGATCAGCTCGATCGGGATGTTCGAGCACGTCGGCCTGCACAACCTCGGCCTCTACTTCTCGAGGCTGCACGCGCTACTCGCTCCGGGCGGCCGCCTGCTAAACCACGGGATCGCGCGTCCCGCTCGCCGCGACGCCTCCGGCGGCGTTCCCAGCACGCCCAGCCGGCTCCGGCGCAACAGCTTCGTCGACCGGTACGTGTTCCCCGACGGCGAGCTGCACGAGGTCGGCGCGGTGATCTCGATCATGCAGGGCCGAGGGGTCGAGGTCCGCCACGCCGAGAGCCTGCGCGAGCACTACGCGCTGACGCTGCGCGCGTGGGTCGCCAATCTCGAGTCGAGCTGGGACGAGGCGGTCGGCGAGGTCGGAAGCGCGCGTGCGCGGATCTGGCGGTTGTACATGGCCGCCTCGGCGCTGAACTTCGAGGCCGGTCGAAGCCAGGTCCACCAGGTCCTCGCCGTCAAGGCCGGGGACGGCCGCGCCGGGATGCCGCTCCGCCCGGCGTTCACCTGAGCCAAGGAAGGCGCGACGTCCTCACGGCAGGTTCGGAAGAGGCGGCTACAGCCGCGGCAGGCCGATGACGCCGAGGATGGCCATGAGCATGAGGACGCCGGCGAGCACCGTCGACGCGAGCCTCACGCGGTCGCTCGTGAACCGCTGGCCGATCGCGACCAGGAACAGGACCGTCGCAAACAGCAGCGTCTGACGGATGTAGTCGTCCGAGATCTCGCGAGCGTGCGTTGCTCGCACGAACGCGACATCGGCGGCTTCGTTCAGCCGGTCCGAGCGTTCGAGCTCCGAGTTGTGGTACTGCGGCATGAAGATCGGCCCGGGCGGCGCGTCCCGGATGTTGTTGAACGGTTCTGTCTTCAGCCATGCGTCGAACGCCACCCGGTACTCGGGGCTGAAGCGGCGGACGTAGAGATCGGCAAGCTTCCGGTCGCCCGACTGCCGGACCGCGATCCATGTATTGAACGTGGAGGTGTCCAGGAGGCGCTGCTGACCGCCCGTCGTGTTCGCCGCGTTGGCTTCGTTTCGAAGGCGAGAGGACGTCTGGTACAAGAGCGCTTCGTGACCGTCCCACCTGGCGGCCTGATAGCCGGTCCATGCCGTCGCGACGGCCACCATCGCGAGCAGGATGACCTCGACGATCTCGACGAGCTCCGTCCGCCGCCGTCGGTCGTTCCGTTCCTCCGCGGAACGCCGGAGCTCGTTCCGCTCTTCCACGGAGCGCCGCAGCTCCTCGGTGACCTCTGCGTTCAGATGCTCGGACGCGCCCCTCACCGAGCCTCCACGATGGGGCTACGATCGACCGGCGGCGGCGATGGACGAGGGATCACGAGGGTGCGCGTCTGTCGCGAACACGGTCAGCCAACCCGACGCCCGGCCGAACGTCAAACACCACGCGCCGAGCCCGGGGTTATCGTCGCCGTCTCGGCGAGTCGGGAGGGCGACGATCGGCTCCGAGGTCGCGGGTGGCGAGCGCACCGTGGCGTGGATCGCGGCCGGCATCATCGTCGGCGTGATCGAGGTCGTCCTCGCGACGTCGTTCGCGGCCCTCATCATCGGCGGTGCCGTCCCCGGCCGGCTGGCGGACGGGGTCGGGCTGTTCCTGGCCGCCGCGACACTGGTCCTGACGATCGTCGCCTGGCGATCGGGCGCCCGCGGCGTCGTCGGTAGCCTGCAGGACGGGCCGGCGGCGGTGCTCGCAGTGGTCGCCGCGTCCGCGGCGGTCGCGGCCTCGGGCGACGGAACCGTACGGTTCCTGACCGTCGTCGGCGTGGTCGTCGTCGCCGCGACCTTCTCCGGCATCGTCCTTCTGGCACTGGCCGCGCTGCGGCTCGGCAACATCGTCCGGTTCGTGCCGTATCCGGTCGTCGGGGGCTTCCTGGCAGGCACCGGCTGGCTGCTGCTGAAGGGCGGCGTGTCGGTGGCATCGGGCTTTCCCACGACGATGGCGACGCTGGGCGACCTCGGCGCCGCCGACGCGCTCGCCCGATGGGTGCCAGCGGCGGTGTTCGCGATCGCGTTGCTCGTGGCGACGCGCGTCATCGAACGCCCCTTCGTCATCCCGGCCGGGATCGGCATCGGGCTGGTGCTCTTCGCGATCGGGATGGCGGTGACGCGTTCGTCGATCGGCGAGGTCGAGGCGCACGGCTGGCTGGTGGGGCCGTTCCCCGCCACCGGCCTGTGGCGGTGGTGGCCCGGTCGCGCGGTCGTGGACGCGGACTGGTCCGCGATCGGGCGGCAGGCGGCCGGGATCGCCACCACCGCCTTCGTCTGCGTCGTCGCAACGTTGCTGAACGTGAGCGGCATCGAGCTGATGCTGCGCCGCGACCTCGACTCTCGCGACGAGCTGACCAGCGCCGGTCTCGCCTCGGTCGCGGCGGGATTGGCAGGCGGCACACCCGGTTTCCACGCGCTCAGCCTCACGTCGCTCGCCTACCGGAGCGAGGCAACAGCACGCCGCGTGGGACTCCTCGCCGCGGTCGTCACCGCCTCGACGCTCGTGTTCGGGGCGCGTCTCGTGTCGCTCATGCCACGGATGCTGCTCGGCGGCGTGATCGCGTTCCTCGGGATCGGGTTCCTCGTCGAGTGGGTGATCGACGCGCGCCGAACGCTGCCGGCGCTCGAGTACGCGATCGTCGTCGTGATTCTCGCGGTGATCGTGGCGTGGGGGCTGCTGGCCGGCGTTGCAGTCGGTCTCGTGCTCGCCGTCGTGTTGTTCACCGTCGCGTACAGCCGAACGGAGCTGGTGAGCGATCTCGGGACCGGTGTGACGTACCGCAGCCGCATCGACCGCCCCGAGGCGGAGCGTGCGGCCCTGGATTCGCTCGGCGACGGCATCCGCATCCTCCGGTTGCACGGGTACGTCTTCTTCGGGACGGCCAACGTGCTGCTCGAACGCATCCGGGGGCATGCCGAGCACGACGAGCGACCGATCCGCTTCCTCGTCCTCGACCTCCGTCGCGTGTCGGGCCTCGACGCATCGGCCGTGCTCGCGTTCGACAAGGTCGTCCAGCTCGCCGAGTCACACCGGTTCGTCGTCGTCTTCGCGGACGTTCCGCTGCCCGTCCGAGACCGGCTCGGGCACGGTGGGCCGGCGGATGACACCGCACTCCTCCGCTTCGAGCCCGATCTGGACCGTGCCCTGCAGTGGTGCGAGGATGCGCTGCTGCGGGACGCGTCGCTCGTCGAAGCGGATGCGGTGGACGGCACGGCGGCCATCCCGGCCGATCTCGCTTCTCGTTTGCTCCCGTTCATGGAACGCGTCGAGCTTCCGGCGGACTCGGTGCTGATGCGGCAGGGCGCGCCGTCGGAGGACGTTTTCGTCCTGCGATCCGGCCGGCTCCGCGTCGAGATGCGAACCGGCTCCGGCCAACGCGTGCGGCTCCGCACGATGCTGCCGGGGACGATCGTGGGCGAGATCGCGCTGTACGAGGGCTCGCCCCGCACCGCCGACGTCGTCAGCGAGACGTCCTGCGTCGTGTTGTTGCTTCGACGGTCGACGCTCACGCGACTGGAGACGGAGGAGCCCGCACTCGCGGCGGACGTGCACCGCTGGTTCGCGACCATCCTGGCCCGCCGCCTGTCCGAGACGCTGGCGATGCTCGATCCCTTGCTCGACTAGCCCAAGCGCAGGGTGCCGATGATGCCCGCGGATAGCGGCCGTCAGTAGTGCTCTTCCTCTTGTGGCAGTCGGTACCACCGCTTCCGCTCGCCGACGCGCGCGCGGAGCTTCCAGCGGAGGCTCTTCGGCGCGTCGTTGGCCGCGTCGACGATCGCCGTCAGCCCCGCCGCGACGTCGTGCGGTGCGATCGCCGGCACGAGGTGCCGCATCTCGCCCTCGACGAGGCCGCGGATCCTCTCGCAATTGAACGTGACGGTCCGCCACCATCCCCAGTCGTCCCCGAGGACCTGCCGGATACGATCGAGGCCGATGGTTCCCGGCGCGTCGCCGTCCTCGACCGGGATCGCCGCGAGGAGGTACGCGACGTCCTGCACGTCCTTCTCGTTGATCTCGATGATCTGCAGCTTCGTCAGTAGGATGTCCGTCGGATCGAGCGTCGGCGGCATCCGGTCGATCCGGTCGGCGAACACGAGGTCGTGACACATCTCGACGTGATCGATCAGCACGTCCACGGACCGGCCGGCCGGTGAGGCGAAGTACAGCTGCTTGTGCCCGTACAGCGCGTTGAACCGCTTGTCGGGCTCGTAGCCGAGCGACGCGAGCATCGAGGTCAGCGCCGGACGGTCTCGCGAGACCGAGGCAAGATCGAGGTCCTGGTTGTCGCGCGTCCTCGGCGGGAAGTCCGGGCACAGCATCCGGACGGCCAGGCCGCCGACCAGTCGGAGCGATACACCGGCGGCGTCGGCGGCGCGGATCAGCTCGAGCCCCTCCTCGAGCGCGTCCGGCGGTGCGTCGTGCCCGTGGGCGCTCATCACCGCACGCTACCCCTCGACGCGGATGACCTTGTCGATGCCGTCGGGACCGACGTCGACCAGGTAGCCGCGGAGGATCCCGAACGCGGCCTCGCTCCCGGGGTTCAGGACGCGCGTGTCGCCGACCCTTGCCTCGCCGCCCGACTCGTGGATGTGGCCGTGCAGGCCGAGCAGCGGGCGGAACTCCTCGATCGCGCGGCGCACGCCGGTCGAGCCGACCGGACCGCGGAGCAGGTCGCCGGCGGATGCCGTCGGCCGGAGGTTCGCGTCCAGGAGCGGGGCCGTGTCGAGGCCCGAGTCGTACGGCGGGCAGTGGATCAGGAAGATCGTTCGCTTGGGATCGCGGGCCTCGTCGGAGAGCTTCGTGAGCAGGTCGCGGAACTCGTCGTCGGGCACCTCGCGCGGCGTGCTCCACGGGGTCTGGTTGGACTTGCCCGACCCGAGCACCTGGAGCTCGCCCGGGATGTCGACGACCTTGCCGTCCACGTTGACGCAGTACGGGCTCTCGTCGAGCGCCTCGTCGATGTCGTACGGGTCGTCGTTGCCCGGGACCAGGAAGATCGGGACGCCCGAGCCCTCCATCCGCTCCGCCGCCATCGTCATCCACCGCCGGACGCGTTCGAGGATCTCGTCGTGGAACCGCCGGCGGACGCCCTCGGGGTCGGCGCGCAGCCGGTCCATCTCGTCCTGGTTCGTCCGGAACGGGTAGTAGCCGAGGTTCGCGATGTCCTGCTCGAGCCGCTCGAGCTGCTGCTCGTTCCGCGTGCGTCGCTGCAGGCCGGCGAGCTCCGCCTCGAACACGCCGTCGTCGACCTCGACGACCGGCACCATCGCCTTGCCCGTGAGGTCGCCCGCGTACAGGACGACGTCGGCCTTGTACAGCCCCATCCGAGCCGCGTTGAGCATCTTGCGCCACGCCTTCTCGCTCGCATGGATATCGGAGACGACGTAGAGGCGGACGCCCTTCTTGCCCATGCGCTACTCGGGCGGGATCTCCTGATAGACCAGCGACGCGTCGGCCCCCAGCTTCGCGCGCCGGCGAACCGCCTGCACGAGGTAGATCAGGACGCCCACTCCGAGGAAGATGAGCGTGAACGTGATGCCGGTGCGGTTGAGGTAGTCGAGCGTCGTCTCGGTGCCCGAGCCGATCGCGTCGATGATCGGCTTGAACCCCGCGAACCAGAACAGCACGCCGGCGAACACGATCCAGATCGCGCCCAGGGCCGGAAGGGCCGATCGCCACGGGGCGTTGGCCATGAGGTCCTTCCGCGAGAAGGGCCCGACGAGCGCGTTCACCCCGGGCATGAACCACGTGAGGAACGCCATCAGGACGCTGAACCACAGCGTCGCGACGAGGTTGAGGTGCCCGTCCGGCGGCGCGATCGACTTCGGCAGGAACGCGAAGTTCTGCAGGATCGCGAACACCACGGCGATGCCGAGCGCGGTCAGGATCGAGTTGACCGGCGCACGAAGCCGCTCGCTCACGTCGCCGAACCACTCCGGCACCTGCCGGTCGAGGCTCCACGCGAGACCCAGCCGGCTGATGAAGTTGATGTACACGGGGCACAGCAGGAACGGGAAGATCGCGCCGGCGAGCGAGACGAACGCCCAGATCACCCACAGCCCCGGCCGCGAGATCTCGGCGATCAGCGGCAGCGAGTTCGGCTGGCCGAGCGGCAGCTTCGAATCACCGAGCCAGAACAAGACCCCCCAGCCCAGATGCACGTCGAGCCCGACGCGGTACGACAGGAAGTCGGTGTAGAACGAGTTCATCGCGACGGCGATCACGAGCGCGCCGAGCACCGCCACGAGGATCCCGCGACGGACGTTGCCGGTGACCTCGCCCGCGATGTACGCGCTGTACTGGAAGCCGATGTAGTTGAGCAGCACGACGCCGCCCATGAACGCGAAGAGCGAGATCGGGAAGATGCCGACGCCCGACCCCTTGACGCCGTTGGTGGTGGCCGCCTTCGCGAGCTGCTGCACCGTCGTGCCGTTCGCGTACTTCGGCAGGTTCGTCGCGAAGCTGCCCTTGCTCATGAAGATGATGCCGAAGACGAACATCACGACCGCGGACAGGAGCGCGATCGCCGCGAGCGCCGTCACGATGCGGTGGAAGCGGCGTGTCGGCTGGATCACGACCCAGAAGACGCCCGCCAGCACGATCAGCGCCCCGATGAAGCCCGGCCATCCGATGATCGTGCCGTTGCTCGCGAACCACCCGTTCGCGCGCTCGAAGAACCCGATCCCGGTGCCGATGCCGATGATCCGCCCGGTGATCTGCAGGTTGCGGAGCACGATCGGCACCTCGAACGCGATGATCGCGAGGGAGGCCATCACGAGCGTGAACGACTCGAGCCACCCGAGGAACGGGCCGACCTTCGGCAGCAGCCGCGTCGTGAAGACGTAGTCGCCGCCGGAGCGCGGCATCACGCTCGACAGCGACGCGAAGATGAGAGCGAGCAGCACGCAGAACGCGCCGACGATGATCGCTCCCCACCCGTACGTCGTGAACAGCGCCTTGCCGACGGGGATGAACGCGAGCGTGTAGAAGACCGGGTACCACCCGACCCCGGTGCCGACGAACGCCGCGGTGTTGAAGAACAGGGCGTTCGTGACGCTCACCTCGCGCACGAGGCCGGACGCCTGCCGAGTGAACAGGCGGCCGCGCTCCGGCACACTGACGGTGTCGCTCACGTCGTCCTCCTCCCGATGAGGGAACCGATCGCATGCGGGCGATGCCTGCGCGATGATGTGTCGCCCTCGGTGGCGAGGTCAAGTCGGGCGGGGTTGAGCGGATGCGCATCCGGGTCGGCGTGGACGTCGGCGGCACGTTCACGGACTGCGTCGCCGTCGACGACGGCGGCCGGCTCCTCGCGCACCGCAAGGAGCCGTCGACGCCGCCGGACGTCGAGCGCGGCGCGCTGGCCGCGCTCGAGGCTGTCGGGTCGGAGCATTCGGTCGAGCACGTCGTCCACGGGACGACCGTCGCCACGAACGCGCTCGTCGAGGGGCGGTTGGGCCGTATCGGCCTGATCGCGACCGAGGGGTTCCGCGACGTCCTCGTGATCGGCACGCAGATGCGGCCGGACCTGTACGACGTCATGCAGCGCAAGCCCGAGCCGCTCGTCCCCCGGCACCTGCGCGTGGAGGTGCCCGAGCGGATCGCGGCCGACGGCTCGATCGTTCGCCCGCTCGACGAGGCCGCCGTCCGGCGCGCGGCGCGCGGGTTCCGCCGAGAGCGCGTCGACGCCGTCGCGGTCTGCCTCCTGTTCTCCTACGTCGACGGAAGGCACGAGCGGCGGATCGCCGAGATCCTCGCCGAGGAGCTGCCGGACGTCGACGTGGCGCTCTCGAGCGACGTCACCCCGATGATGCGCGAGTACCCGCGCACGTCCACGACCGTCGTCAACGCGGCGCTCCGGGCCGTCGTCGGCCCCTACCTCCGACGGTTCCGGGAGGGCGCCCGCTCGCCCGTGCTCGTGCTGCAGTCGGGCGGCGGCGTCGTGCCGGCGGGTGAGGCCGCGTTCGAGACCCATCGGCTCCTGGTCTCGGGTCCGGCCGGCGGGGTCGTCGGCGCGACGGCGTTCGCCCGTGCGCGCGGGGCGACCGACGTCGTCACGATGGACATGGGCGGGACGAGCTTCGACACCTGTCTCGTGA
>DATAEU010000048.1:0-23614 GCA_036257835.1 Actinomycetota bacterium
ACGCCACGGTGAGGTCGTCCTCGTAGACGGTCTCGGCCGGGGCGTCACCGGCGGCGATCGAGCAGAAGATGCACCCCGGGTCGCTCACGCCGGGGCGAGGTGCTCGGCGATCTGGACCGCGTTGAGCGCGGCGCCCTTGCGGAGGTTGTCGCCGCAGGCGAACAGCAGGAGCGCGTCGTCGTGCCCCTCGGGCCGCCGGATGCGGCCGACGAGGACCTCGTCGCGGCCGGCCGCCTCGATCGGACTCGGGTAGACGTCGTTCGCCGGGTCGTCGCGCACCTCGACACCCGCCGCGGACGCGAGAACGTCGCGAGCCTCGTCGGGCGAGATCGGCCGGTCGAACGTCGCGTGGATCGACACGCTGTGGCCGACGGGGACCGGAACACGAACGCACGTCGCCGTCATGTCGAGGTCGGGCATCGACAGGATGCGCTGGGCCTCCCGCCGCATCTTGATCTCCTCGAACGTGAAGCCGGAGTCCTCGTCGAACACGTCGATCTTGGCAACGACGTTGTACGCGATGGTCTTTCCGAACACGTCGCCGACCGGCAGCGCGTCGAGGTCCGGATGGCCGAGGTCCTCCTCCATGCCGTGGAGCTTCTCGACCTGCTCGGCGAGCTCGCGGACGCCCTTGGCGCCGGCGCCGGAGACGGACTGATACGAGGAGACGAGGAGCGAGCGGAGGCCGGCGGCGCGGTGGAGCGGGGCGACGGCCATGAGCGTCGTGATGATCGTGCAGTTCGGGACGGCGACGATGCGTGGCTTGCCGGCGAGCGACTCCGGGTTGACCTCGGGGATCGTGAGCGCGGCCGACGGCTTCATCCGGAACGCCGACGAGTTGTCGATGCAGAACGTGCCGTTCGCGGCGGCCTGCGGGATCCATTCCTTGGCGATCGAGCTGCCACACGAGCTGAGGGCGACGTCGACGCCGTCGAGCCGGTCCTGCGAGAGGACCCGCACCTCGTGGTCGTCGCCGCGGAAGCGGAGCCGCGTGCCGGCGGTTCGGGGCGAGGCGAGCAGTGCGAGCTCGTCGACCGGGAAGGCCCGCTCCTCGAGGATGCGAACCATCTCGCGCCCGACGGCTCCGGTGGCTCCGACGACGGCGACCCGCATGGTCGGACCATGGTACCGGCGCCCGCGCGGATATCGTTCATGGCGTGCGGACGCTGCTGATCTCGCTCGGCGTGCTGGTCGTGATCTGGGTCGTCGCGATCCTCGCGCTCATCGTCGCCGGCCACCGGTCGAAGGCGCGCGAGCTGGTCACGTTGATCCCCCACCTCGTCGTTCTGTTCCGCGGGCTGCTTCGGGATCCGCGCGTCCCGAGGAGCACGAAGCTCTGGATCGGCTTCGCGATCGTGTGGCTCGTCTCGCCGATCGATCTCGTCCCCGAGTTCGTCCCCGTCGCCGGCCCGCTCGACGACGCGATCGTCGCCGCGCTCGTCCTCCGTCATGTGGCACGGAGGACGGACCGTCGCATCGTGACCGAGCACTGGCGCGGCGCGCCGGGCACGCTGGACCTGATCCTCGGCGCCGAGCGGTAACGCCGCGCTCAGCTCATCGTCCATGGACGGGTTGCCGTCCAAATGGCGATGGCCGCCTCGAGCTCGCCTGCCACGGATCGCGCCGACTCTAAGCGTCTCTGCCGCGACGCCCTACGCCCGGCTCCAGCGCGGCAACCGAACGGGTGGAAGGGAGAGGTCAATCGGATGGGACAGGTCTCGGATGGCGACGGAGACGCCGATCTGCTGATGCGCCTTCAGCGCGAGACGGTCGCGCGCGCGCCGGCTCCTCGCGCTGATCGTGTCGAAGGCGTCGACCAACGTCGGCGCAGACACGGTCGCGATGATCCGGAGGTAGCCGACGTCGTCGTGCTCCCAACGCTCGACGATCACGTCGTCACCATAGATCTCGCGCGCCACCCTTGACAGATCGCCGGCGTCGAGGCGCTGCTCGTCTGTGAGCGAGGCGTCGCAGACGGTTAGGTCCACACCGAATACCGGCATCGCGCTCCCAATCTAGGTGCGGACGCGCTTGGTGTCGAACGGAGCCTGGCCGTGTTCTGCAACATGCACGACATCGCGGCTCACGCGAAGAGAAGACCCGGCGGCGGAACGAACCGCCGGCCGGGTCTTCAGCGCTCGAGCTCTACGAGCAGCGGCGCGGCCAGCACCGTACCCGAGCGTTCCGAGGATCGCCATGATCCGTTCAGGTGATTCCCGGCTCACCCGGCATCTCGGCGACTCCCCTGGGGCTGTGGAAAACCGCTCGACTACGATCGGTCGATGGGCGACCGGCGGCCGCCGCCGCATCATCCACTCCAACCCATCAGCGTGCTCGGCGTCGTTCGCGTCGCGCTCACCATGTACCGGCGGTTCCCGGCGCGCGTCGCCGTGCTCGCGGCGGCCGTATTCGGCTCGCTCACCGTCCTCGAGGTCGGCGTGCATCGCGTCCTCGAGCACGCGCACCGCGCGAACGACCTCGAGATCATCCTCCTCGGATCGGTCGCCGCGGCGTCGTCAGGCGCGGCGATCGCGTTCGGCGAGCTGCTGTTCTCCGGCGTGATCGACGAATCCGTCGGGGCAACGCTCGAGGGTGAGGGGGTTCCGCCGATCTGGACGACCATCCGGTCGCTGCCGCTGGTCACGCTGTTGCTGGCGGATCTGCTCCTCGTCGCCGTCGCCGCGATCGCGTCCGCGCTCCTCGTTCTACCCGGGCTCGTGGTGGTCACGCTGACGTGCATCGTCGGTCCGGTCATCATCGTCGAGCGCGCTTCCGCCGCGAGCGCGCTTCTACGATCCGCAGCGCTCGTGTCGCGACACTTCGTCGCCGCGCTCGTCGCGGTCGGGATTCCGATCACCCTCGAGGGCGCCCTGGTCGAGGAGATCGTTCGCGGGGCCGATAAGACGTCGCTGGTCGTCATCGCCGGGCTGGGCGCGATCGTCGGCGTCAGCGTGTGCGCGTTCACGGGCCTATGCGAAGTCGTTCTCGGCCGGACGCTGATCCGGCTCGATGCCTCGGGCGGCGTCCTCCGATAGCCGGCCGTCCGCGATCGCTCATCGCGGGCCGACCCGCTCCCGACGCATGAGGAACGTCGCCGCGCCCACGACGACGAAGGACAGGAGGCCGAACGCGACGACCGCGACCGCGGCCGCCGGCCGATCGGCGAACGAGACGAGGGCAACCGCCAGCGCCGGGCCGACCGCCCGAACGACGGAGACGAGCGACGTGACGACACGAGCGGGCCGCTCGGCTCCGCCTACGAGCCAGCCTGCGCCGGCCGTCGCGACGAGCGTGACCACCGAAACCGTCCCGACCCCGACGCGGAAGGCCTCGCCGAGAAGATCGAGGTCGGGAAGCACCGCCAGAAGGACGGCGGCCACCAGTGAGACGCTGGAAACGAGGGTCGCGATCGAACGGAGCCGGGGGCCGGTTCCCGGCGCCCAGGCCCGGATCGCCATCCCCGCCCCGATCGGCACCACGACCAAGCGAGCAAGGGTCGCGACAACGGCGCCGACCGGCACCGAGACGCCGGCCGGCAGCAGAACGGGGGCCCAGGCGGGGATAACGACGACGTTCGCGAGCTCGAGGATCACCACAAGCGACACGGCAAGGGCCGCGTCCCCGCGTGCCAGCTGGACGAACTTCAGGCCGAGCGGACCCGCGGACGCCATCCCGACCAGCAGCAGCCCGATGCGGAAACCCTGGGGGAGCCCAATGATCTGGCAGAGCGCCCAGACGAGGACCGGCAGCGCGAGGCAATCGAGAACGACGACGGCGATGATCGCGCGTGTGCGACGGAGCGACCTCGCGATGTCGCCGAACGCCAGAGTGGCGCCCAGCGCCAGACCCGTCGCCCACAGCGTGACGTTCAGCGCGTCGGCGTAGGCGCGATCGATGGAGAACATCGTCGACGGCGCTAGCCGGGAGAAGCGGACGGCACACTTCGCGCACGTACGTACGCCACTACGCCTCGAGCGCGGCGTCGTCCTCGAGGAGCGCGAGCGCTCGGGCGGCCACCACGGCCTCGGTTCGGTTCGCGGCGCCGAGCTTCCGGTACGCGGAGATGACCTGGGTCTTCACGGTGTTGCGCGAGACGTGGAGACGCTCGGCGATCTCCCGGAACGACAGGTGGGTCGGCAGGAACTGGACGACGCGCGTCTCGGCCGCTGTGAGCGCCGGACCGGCAGACGAGGCCTGCCGCTCCGCCGAGACCGCCCGAAGCGCCTCCTCGTACCGGCGACGGAGGGCGGGCGCCTCGCCCACCCGAGACAGATCCCGCTGCGCCTGTCGGAGGAGCTCTCGTGCCTGCTGTGGCTCGCCGAGGCGCACGAACGTGCGGGCGACGAGGATCCGCGCCTCGGCCGCCATCCATGGGGTGAGGCCGTTGAATTGAGCGAGCAGCCTGTTCGCGCGCATCGCGTCGCGGCGGGCCTCGGCGCGCTGCCGCGAGTTTGCACACGCCAGCGCGCTCGCAGCGTAGGCGAGCGCCGCCGACGTGTATCCCTGGAGACCGCTCCGCTCGACCTCCATCCTCGCGCGCTCGGCATGGTCTCGGGCCACCTCCCAGTCCTCGTCCTCCATCGCGCAGATCGCGAGCTGTGCACGGGACCAGGCGTGAACGGTCGGGACCACCGACGCCGTGGACGCAGCGGCCTCTTCGAGCTTGTCGATCGCGGCGGTGCGGTCCCCGCGCAGGTCGAGGACCACACCCAGCAGGAACGCGCAGAACGCCTTCCACGGACTTCCGTCAGGCTCCGATGCGTAGCCGAGGCTCGCGTCGCGCTCCATCTGCTCGATCCCCGCGAGGCCGAGCGACGCGCGGACGATCGCGACAGCCGAGCGGAGCGACGCGCGACCGTCCGGGAGCGGCCCGGTCTCGTCGTCCGATGCCCGCTCCGCGACCGTGAGCCAGAACGTGGCGCGCTCGATGTCGCCGCTCGAGACGTACGCCTGCGCAGCGGTGGCGCCGAACCACGGAAGATGCCTCACCGCGCCGACGGGCAACTTCTCGATCCACCGTCGGACGCTGGAGGCGCGTCCGGTCGTTACGTATGCAACGGAGATCCGAGCGATCAGCTCGGCGGCGAACGTGAGATCGTCAGAAGCGAGCGCATGCTGGACCGCCGCCTCGATGTCGCCCCGATCCGCGAACCATCCCGCCGCCCTACGATGCTGCGTGCGCTCGGCGGCCGGGTTCCGCCGTCGCAGCTCGTCGAGCAGCATCTCCTCAAACAACTGATGACGCCGGAACCAGACGCCGTCGCGATCGATCGGCGTGATGAACAGATTCGCCTTGGAGAGCTTCTCGAGCATCGCCGCGGATCCGCCGCGGCCGAGGACGGCGTCGCAGAGCTCGCCCGACAACACGTCGAGGGCGGCCGTGCCGAGCAGGAAGCGCAAGCGATCGGCCGGCAGGGCGTCGAGGAGCTCGTCGTGGAGGTAGTCGGAGACGACGGTTTCGGTGCCGGCGAACGCGTTCAGTGCTTGGTCGAGGTTTGGCTGGTCCCGGAGCGCGAGAGCCGCGAGGTAGAGGCCGGCGGGCCAGCCCTCCGTCCGCCGCACGAGCATCGTCGCCTCGTTGCCGCCGACCGGCAATCCCGCGCGGTGCAGCAGCTGCGCGCCCTCGTACTCGCTCATCGCGAGCTGATGGGAGCCGAGCGACAGCATGGATCGGCCCACCAGCAGGCGGCCGATCGGCAGACGAGGCACGTCGCGGCCCGCCAGCACGATCTGGCTGCCGGTGGGCAGGTTCTGGACGAGGATCCCGATGACGTCGAGCGCGGTTTCATCGCGGAGCACGTGGACGTCGTCTAGCACAAGGACGAACGGGCTTCGGCGTTCGGCGATCGTGCGGGTGAGGCGCGGCAGGGCGAAGGCCGTGAACGAGGGCCCCCACTCCGGCGGCCGCGGGAAGATCTCGCGGTGGAGCCGGATCACCTCCTCCAGAGCCACCACGATGTAGGTCAGGAGCTGCGAGGGATCGTTGTCGCTGTCGTCGAGCGTAACCCACACGAACGGGCGCTCGTCGAGGGCGTCCCACTGCGCGATGGTGGTCGTCTTTCCGTATCCGAGCGGCGCGACCACGAGCACGAGTGGGTCGAGCGAGCCCAGGAGCTGATCGATCAGTCGTCGCCGTGTCACGAGGTGCGGGCGCGTCGTGGGTCTGTGCAGCTTCGAGCGCAGGGGGATGAACGACGGTCCGCGCCGGCCGCCAGACGGCGTGTCGCCCGCGTTCGCCCGTCGTTGCCGTCCCGCTCCCGTCTTCGCCACGCCGACCCTCCGCGACCGCTCCAGGTGCTCTTCGGTGGAACGGCGACGCTAGCGCGCCTGGCCAAACCGGTCAACGGATGGTGAAGCGCGATCCGTTCACGGTCATCGACATCACCCGGACGGGGGAGGAAGTCACCGCCGGAAATCGGCCATCCGGTGGCCGCCGCGAGCAGGCCGCGGTGAGAACGTGGACGAGCGGGAACGAAGCGATGGAGGAGACAGCGATGGAGTCAGGAACGTACCGGCGAAACCCGCTCGTGATCAAGAGTGCCGACATCTTCGGCGTCTATCTGCTGAGGCTGGATCGGGAGCGTCTCGTCGATCGCTGGCGTGTCACCGTGAAGCTGCAGGATCTGAAGGACGCGATCGAGACGTACGAGCTCGAGCACGCGTCCCGCTGAGCGAAGCGACCGGGGGGCGTCGCATCCAGGAAGGTGGATGGCGAGTCCCTGGTTCGAGGGGCCAAAGGACCTTTGACCGAGGTTGGCGCGCAACGCTAGCGTCGCGCCGGCTACGAGGCCGTCGACGGCGACGTGAATTTGGCGCCTATGTCAGGCCGATGGTCTTCACGGTCTCGACAAGGTGTCCTTCTTCGAACGTGGTGGGGCCCCGGCGACGAGAGCGACTCGTCCGCGTGTCCTCTTCGTTGGTCTCGCGCTGACGGGACTCCGGGGCCCCGCCACCCCTCCAGCGTCCGACCTCGCGAGGCGATCAGGCAACCCCTGACCGATGAGCGAGCGAACCTCGTCGGAGCGGAGCCCGGATCGGGAGCACGGATCCCGTCGGATCGGCCCGACCCGCGGCCCGCCCTTGGTCGGATCAGCCGAGCCAGCCGGGACGGACGAGCCCCGCCTCGTAGGCCATCACCACGAGCTGGGCGCGGTCGCGCGCCCGGAGCTTGGTCATCGCCCGGCTGACGTGCGTCTTCGCGGTGGCGACGCTCAACACCAACCGCTCGGCGATCTCCTCGTTCGACAACCCGCTCCCGACGAGCGCCACGACCTCACGCTCGCGATCGGTCAGTTCGTCGAGCTCGGCGGTCTGGGGCTCTTTCGCCCTCGTGGCGAACTCTTCGATGAGCTTCCTCGTAACCGTCGGCGAGAGCAGTGCGTCGCCGCCGGCCACGACGCGCACCGCGTGGACGAGCTCCTCGGGCTCCGTGTCCTTGACGAGGAAGCCGCTCGCGCCGGCGCGGATCGCATCGAAGACGTACTCGTCGAGCCCGAAGGTGGTGAGGATGATCACCTTCACTCCGCCGAGCCGCGCGTCCTCGCCGATGCGGCGCGTCGCCTCGAGCCCGTCCAGACCCGGCATCCGGATGTCCATCAGGACGATGTCCGGCTCGAGCGAGGCGGCGAGCGAGATGGCCTCCTCGCCGTCGCCGGCTTCCGCGAGCACTTCGATGTCGGCCTGGGCGTCGAGCAGCGAACGGAATCCGGCACGGACGAGCGCCTGATCGTCGGCGATGACGACCCCGATCCGATCGCGCGCCGGCGGGAGGTCGCCGGTCACGACAGGACCGGCTCCGCGACCGCGAACAGTCGCCACCGCTCGGGAACGCCCTTCAGCTCGCGGCTCCCGCGATCCTCGAACCGGATCCCTGCCCCGGCCACGAGATCCTTGACCGTGCTGGACACGATCACCTCGCCCGCCTCGCCGGCCGCCGCGACGCGGGCGCCGATGTTCACCGCGATGCCGCCGACGTCGTTGCCCCTGAGCTCCACCTCGCCGGCGTGGACCCCGATCCGGACCGCGATCCCCTCGCCGAGCAGCTTCTCGCGGATCGCGAGCGCACACCGGATCGCGCGGACCGGCGCATCGAACAGCGCCAGGAACCCGTCACCCGTCGTCTTGATCTCGCGCCCCCCGTGCGACCCGATCTGCCCCCGGACCAGCTCGTCGTGCCGATCGAGGACGTCGCGCCACCGCCTGTCCCCGATCTCGGCCGCGAGCCGTGTCGAGGACACGATGTCGCTGAACATCACCGTGGCAAGGATCCGGTCGTCCCGCGACCCCCGCGGGAACGCCGGCGCCTGCCCCGTCGCGAACGCGCCGATCAGGCGGCGAGTCACCCCGGGCGACAGCAGCGCGTCGCCCCGCGCGGCCGCGCGAACCCCCTGCACCAGCTCCTCGGGCTCGCTGTCCTTGACGAGAAAGCCGCTCGCCCCGACGCGCAGCGCCTCGAACACGTACTCGTCCAGATCGAACGTCGTGAGGATCACGATCCTCGTCCGGTCCAGCCGTTCGTCCTGCACGATCCGCCGGGTGGCCTCGAGGCCGTCGGCGCGCGGCATCCGGATGTCCATCAGGACCACATCGGGCCGCAGCTCCGACGTCATCGCGATCGCCTGCTCGCCGTCGTTCGCCTCGCCGACCACGCGGATGTCCTCCTGCGAGTCCAGCAGCACGCGGAAGCCTGCGCGCACCATCACTTGGTCGTCCGCGAGGAGGACCCGGATCACGCGCCGACCTCCAACGGCAGGCGTGCGCGGACGCGGTAGCCGCCCTCCGGACGCGGCCCGGCATCCAGCTCGCCGCCGAGCGCGACCGCCCGCTCGCGCATCCCAAGGATGCCTTTGCCGCCGCCGCCGTCGTTGACCGCCGGAGCGTTGCGTCCGTCGTCGTCGACCTGGACGACGAGATCGCGGTCCCCGTACTCGATGCGAACGGTGGCGGCCGCGTGACCGGCGTGCCGCGCGACGTTGGTGAGCGCCTCCTGCACGATCCGGAAGGCCGCGACGTCGACCCCGAACGGCAGCGGCCGGGTCGTCCCGTCGGTGCTGAGGGCCACGTTCAGACCGGCGGCGCGCGCCTGCCCGATGAGCTCCTCGACGCGGTCGAGCGTCGACATCGGGGATCGCGGGGCCGGCTCGTCGTCCCGTCGAAGGATCTCGAGGACCGAACGCAGCTCGGTCAGGCCTTCCTTGCTGGCGTCCTTGATCGCCGACAGTGCGCCGCGGACCTCGTCCGGCAGCTCCTCGTTCACGTGGAGAGCGACACCGGCCTGCACGTTGATCAGCGACAGGTGATGGCCGAGCGCATCGTGCAGCTCCTGCGCGATCCGCAGACGCTCCTCGCCGGCGCGGCGCTTGGCCTCGCCCTCACGCATCCGGATCGCCTCGGCCGCGCGCTCGCGGCGGATCCGGATCGCCTCGCCGGCCCCGAACAGGACGATGAGCCACGCCGCCAGCCCGGCGAGGCCCGCGAAGGACGGTGGGTGGCCGTCGCGAAGGAAGTAGTCCAGCCACGGGAAGATGGCGTACCCGACGATCACGACGATCGCGGTGATCAGTCGGTGGCCGGCAAGGATCGCGGTGATGAACGCGACGATCAGTGCGAGCCAGATCGGCCCGTCGGTGTACCCGAGTGCGAAGTACACCAGCGTCGCCCCGAACACCGTCAGCAGCACCGCCACCGGATACCGGCGGCGGAAGACGAGCGCGACACCGGCGACCGCCACCAGCACGCCGCCCCAGACGTCGAACGCCCGGTGCGCGGCCGGGTCGTGGAGCGACGCGAAATAGGTGCCGAGGACGAGGACGCCGGCGAGGCCGAGCGCGTACGCGGCCTCGAGCAACGGGGGCCACGACGCCGGATCGTTCGGCGTCGGCCCGATCGGTGTGGGCCCGGAGCGTGTGGGCCAGGCGGACGTCGGGTCGGTCCGGGTGTTCATAGGTTCGAGCCTAGGAGCCTTGCGCCAGCTCCGTCATCGCGCCGCGGAAGGAACCGCCGATGCCACCCCGGGAGTAGTCGCGCCTTCACCGCACCGGTCACCTACCGCCCCGGTCGCAGCGCGGGTGGGTCCCACAGGCCGATGCGGGAGACGACGTACCGCACGAACCTTAAGGGGTCATGGCGTGGGAGGGGTGATCAAGTGATGGAGGGCATCGGCGGTCCGGCAACGGAACGCGGGCAATCGGCCAAGAGCGCGGCGTCTGTGATCGAGACCCGCGACCTGACCAAGGACTTCGGCGCTGGCACGCGGGCGGTCGACGGACTCAACCTCACCGTTCGGACCGGCGAGGTGTACGGGTTCCTCGGACCGAACGGCGCCGGCAAGACGACGACGCTCAGGATGCTCCTAGGCCTGATCCATCCGACCTCGGGAACGGCACGCGTCCTCGGGCGCCCGCCGGGCGATCCCGACGGGCTCTCGCGCCTGGGGGCCATCGTCGAGGAGCCCGCCTTCTATCCATATCTGTCGGGGCGGGACAACCTGCGGGTGCTCGCGCGGTACGCGCGGCTGCCCGATGACCGGATCGACGCCGCGCTCGAAGCGGTCGACCTCGTCGATCGCGCACGCGATCGCGTCCGGGCGTACTCGCAGGGGATGCGTCAGCGCCTCGGCGTGGCGGCGGCGCTGCTCAAGGACCCGGACCTCCTGATCCTCGACGAGCCGACCAACGGTCTGGACCCGGCGGGCGTCGGCGAGATGCGGGCGCTGATCCGCCGGCTCGGCGCGAACGAGCGAACCGTCGTCCTGTCGAGCCACATGCTCTCGGAGGTCCAGCAGCTCTGCGACCGGGTCGCGGTCGTCTCGCACGGCGTGCTCCTCGCCGAGGGGACCGTTGACGAGCTCACCGGACGGGGCGCGCTCATCGTACGCGCGACCCCGCTCGATGCGGCGCGCGAACGAGCCGTTCGGGTCCTCGGCCCCGACCGCGTGAACGTCACCGACGGCGCCCTCCGGCTCGACGCCGCGCCGGACCAGGCGGCGCGCATCAACCGCGAGCTCGTGCTGTCGGGCATCGCGGTCAGCGAGGTGCGGGAAACCGAACGAACGCTTGAGGACGCGTTCCTCGAGCTGACGAAGAAGGACGGTGATCAACGTGCGTGACAGCTACCTGGCGGAGATCCTCAAGCTGGGCAAGCGCCCGGCGATGTGGATCCTTGGCGGGGTGTTCCTCCTGCTGGCGCAGGTGTTCGGGTACCTGCTCCCGTACGTCGCGTACCGGACCGGCTCCGGCGGGTTCGCCGCGGGCGAGTCGCGGGCCCGCCTCCTCGCCGACATCCTGCCGGCGCGGCTCGTCGGCAACACGCTGGGCGGCTTCCCGATGTTCGCGGGGGCGATCGCGATCGTGATCGGCGCGATCGCCGCGGGCTCCGAGTACGGCTTCGGCACGCTGAAGACGATCCTCACCGTGCGCCCGCAGCGCCTGTCGGTGCTGGGCGGCAAGCTCATGGCGATCGCGACGATCGGCCTCATCCTCGTGCTCGCCGTCTTCGTTAGTGCGGCCGGCTCGAGCGCGGCGATCGCAACGGCCGAGGGGCGGGCGCTCGACTGGCCGGTGATCGGCGACCTCGCTCGTGGGCTCGGCGCCGGATGGCTGATCATCGGCGCATGGAGCCTGTTCGGTGCGGCGCTCGGCGTGCTGTTCCGAGGCACGTCGCTCGCCATCGGTCTCGGGCTCGTGTGGGCACTGGTGGTGGAGAACCTCGTCCGCGGGTTCGCGGTCGTCGTCGGTTTCCTCGACGCACTCCAGAAGTGGTTGCCGGGCGTGAACGCCGGATCGTTGGTGGCCTCGCTCGGCGCCACGCCACAGACCGAGCCGGGAGGCACGCCCGGCGTCACGACGGCGGTGGGCGGGACACACGGGCTGATCGTCCTGGTTGGCTACGTCCTCGCGCTCGGCCTGATCGCGGCGGCGACGCTGCGCCGGCAAGACGTCGGATAGCCGGCGCGGCCGCCGACCCCGCCTCACCGGAAACGGAACGACTCCACCATCCCGTTGAACTGCGATACGTCCGCGTCGAAGCCCTCCGCCGTGTCGTTCAGCATCATCCGCCAGCCGAAGTGGTTCTTGACCGCGACGACCTCGCGGACGCTGAAGTCCGTTCCGGCGCCGTTGGTGTAGTGGATGTTCCACGCCAGCGCGTCCGCACCGTCCACGCTCGTCTGCTGGATCGGTCCGGGCGTCAGCCCGGACCGCTCGTCCTTCGTCCGTACGGCGTCCGCGAACGACGACAGGTCGGCGTTGTCGGCCAGGTCCGCCGCCTCGACCAGCACCGTCGCCGATCGCGACGGCGGCGTGAACTGATCCACCGTCAGCGCGTCGCCGAACTTCGCCGGGTGCCACTCCCAGTCCGATGGCAGCGTCATGCAGTACCCGAACTGCTGTGACGTGAAGTTCGTCCCGTCGCACGGCGTCGGCCGCAGGACGTACCAGGCCGCCGCGCCGATCCCGACCCCGGCCAGCACGCCGAGCACCACGAGCGCGCGCCACGGCGACGGCGGCTTCGGCGCGGCGATCTCGATCGGCCGGCGCTCGGTCGGCGCCCGCCTCGACAGCAGGTGCGTCGGCCCCGCTGCAAGAGACGCGCCGCACTGCTCGCACGCCACGGCCTCCTCGACGTTCGCCTTCCGGCAGTTCGGGCAGACGATCACGCCTCGACCCCCGCCGCCGATGGCGCCGTCCCGACATCGAACCGGTCGTGGATCGTCCGCACGGCCTCCTCGGCGTCGGCGCGCCGGACGATGCACGAGACGCGGATCGACGACGTCGAGATCATCTCGATGTTGATGCCCTTCTGCGCCAGCGCCTCGAACATCTCCGCGACGACGCCCGGGTTGCTCCGCATCCCCGCCCCCACGAGCGACACCTTCGCGATGCCGTCGTCCGTCGTGTACTCGGGCGCGCCGATCTCCTTGACTACACGATCGAGCACGGGAGTCAGCCGTGGAAGGTCGTCGCGCGGCACCGTGAACGACAGGTCGGTCTGGCCGTCGTGTCCGACGTTCTGCACGATCATGTCGACGTGCACGCCCTCGGCGGCGACGGCGCGGAAGATCGTGGCCGCGACGCCCGGCCGGTCGGGGACGTCGAGCAGCGTGACCTTGGCCTCACCCGTGTCGAGCGCGACCCCGGAGATCATCGCCTGCTCCACGTCCGCCCCTCCCTTGGCCTCGTCCTCCTCGACCACCCACGTACCGTCCGACTCGTCGAACGACGACCGCACATGGACCCTGACGCCGTGCCGGCGAGCGTACTCGACCGACCGCAGCTGGAGCACCTTCGCCCCGCTCGCCGCCATCTCGAGCATCTCCTCGTACGAGATCCGCGCGATCTTGCGCGCCGTCGGCACCACGCGTGGATCCGACGTGTACACGCCGTCCACGTCCGTGTAGATCTCGCACGCCTCGGCACCGAGCGCCGCCGCCATCGCGACGGCGGTCGTATCCGAGCCGCCCCGCCCGAGGGTCGTGATGTCGTACGAGGTCGAGAGCCCCTGGAAGCCCGCGAGGATCACGACGTTCCCGGCGTCGAGCGACTCCACGATCCGCCTGGGCCGGACATCGACGATCCGCGCCTTCCCGTGCTGCGTGTCGGTGATGATCCCCGCCTGCGAGCCCGTGTACGAGGCGGCCCGGCACCCTCGCGCGTTCACGGCGATCGCGAGGAGCGACATCGCGATCCGCTCCCCGGCCGTGAGGAGCATGTCGAGCTCGCGCGGTTGGGGAACGGGCGCGATCCGCGCCGCCAGCGCGAGCAGCTCGTCGGTCGTGTGTCCCATCGCCGAGACGACCACCACGACGTCGTGACCATGCTCGCGGTACCGCACGACGCGGTCGGCCACCGCCTGGATCCGCTCGGCGTCGCCGACGGAGGTGCCGCCGTACTTCTGGACGATGATCGACATCGGCGGTCCTCGGTCGGTCGGGGGCGGGCCGCGCCCGGGCGCGCCGGGCGAGGTCGAGGGTAACAGCCGTCACCCTCCGAGCCGGAGCGCCCGGCGGAGGAAGTCGGCCTCGAGCCGGAGGACCGCCTCCTCGTTGCTATGCCGGTGCGTGCCGGTCGGGAGCAGCACGAGCTCGTGGTGCCGTCCCGCGGCGAACAGCGCCGCCGACAGCTGCAGCGTGTTCGCGACCACGACGTTGTCGTCGGCCATCCCGTGGATCAGCAGGAGCGGCCGCTCGAGCTTGGGCGCATCATCCACGATCGAGTTCCGCGCGTACACCTCGGGCTCGTCCTGCGGCGTCCCCAGATACCGCTCCATGTAATAGGTGTCGTAGAGCGAGGGATCGGTGACCGCAGCGCCGGCGACGGCCGCGTGGAACACGTCGGGGCGGCGGAGCACCGCCATCGCCGACAGGTACCCGCCGAACGACCACCCGCGGATCGCCACGCGCGAGCGGTCGAGGAACCCGAGCTCGCTCGCCGCCGCCTCGAGCGCATCCACCTGGTCCTCCAACGTGACCGTGAAGTCGTGGAGCACAGAGCGTTCCCAGGACGGACTACGCCAGGGGGTGCCGCGCCCGTCGACCACCAACACGGCCACGCCCAGCTCATCGGCAAACCACTGTGACGTCAGGTGGTTCATCTGCGCGTGAACGACGCGGGAGAAGTGGGGCCCTCCGTACGGATCCAGCAGCACCGGTACCGGCGACGCCGGCTCGCGGCCGTCGGGGAGCAGCAATGCCACGCGCAGCCGGCGCCCACCGAGGACCATGAAACGCGGGGACGCACCGATCGGCGGCTCATCGGCGTTCGACCGGATGGTGCCGATGTGGGTCTCATCTCGGTACACGTTCGTCTCGGGAAGCGCTCGATCGAGCGTCGCCGATGTCAGGACGGTGACGCCGCCCTCGACGACGGCGGAGTGCGCGCCGGGCTCACGACCGCCGGCGGGAAGGATCGTGCCATCTCGTCGCCATCGCCAGACATCGGGTTCGTCGTTCACGTAGTCGTGACGGTCAACCGCATTGAAGACGACGTCGTCCCCGGCGTGAACGATGCCGGTGACCTCCCAGCCGGGATCCGTCACGGCCTCCCCGTCGACGACGAGCCGGTGCGCGTCGATCTCACGATCCGCGGAGATCGTGACGAGCGACCCGTCGCTCATCCGCGTCGGCGCACCGAACGGCAGGTCGATCCATTCGGGATCCGACTCCTCGCGCACGACGGTGGTCGATCCCGACGGCGCCACCTCCAGCAGCCGCGTCCGGCGCTGATCCCGCGAGACGACGAGGACCGTGAGGGGTGCCCCTTCGGTCCAGTCGACACGGCCGAGGTACGGGAACGCGTCGCGATCCCACCGCACCTCGACGCGCTCGCCGTTCCGCACGTCGAACACGTGGAGCGTCACGATGGCGTCATCGGTTCCGGCCTGCGGGTAGCGGATCGGCCGCGGGGGTTTGCCCGGCTCGGCGAGGTCCGCGATCCACCACGTCAGGACCGGACCGACGTCCGAGCGCTCGGCCGCGAGCCACTCGCCGTCGGGGGACCACCACATCCCGCGGTAGCGATCCATCTCCTCGGCCGCGACGAACTCCGGCAGACCCCAGCTCACGTCCGGGTCGTCCTCGTCGGCCAGCACGCGGTCCGCCCGCTCGAGGTCGAGCACGTGAAGCGCGCCGTCGAGCACGTACGCGACGCGCCGCCCGGTCGGGTCGAGCCGGGGATCGTCGACGGCGTTATCCGAGACGAGGTCGAACGTCTCGCCAGTCTCGACGTCGACGAGCACCAACCGCGCGCCGAGCGCGAACACCGCCTTCGTCACCTCGGCATCGGTGGTGTACGCGGTGATCCCGGCGGCACGCTCGCCCATGCGCTCGCGCCGGTCGAGCTCGGCCTGCGAGACCTCAGCGTCGGCGGCGCCCTCGGCGAGCGGGTCGAACAGCAGGTGCTCCTCGGCCGCGTCGACCTCGAACGACCACAGCGCGTTTACCGGGTCGTCGCCGGCGCGCGATCGGAGGAAGAGGACGCGCCGGCCGTCGGGCGAGACAGTGAACGTCCGCGGCGCCCCGAGGGTGAACCGCTTGGTTCGCGCGTACGCGCTCGGATACTCGGAGGCTGCCCTCACCGGGCCGAGCCTAGCAACGTCGGGTACGACGAGGCGTTCGGCTTGTCACGGACCCGCGGCCGAGCGGCATAGTTCGGAGGAAGGCCCTCGGAGGGCCGCCGGAGGACGGGTGTTCGAGGAGCTGACGGACGTCGAGCTGCTGTTCCGCTCTCGCGAGGACCCCGAGGCCTTCGCGGCGTTCTACGAACGGCACGCGGAGCCACTGCTGCGGTTCTTCGCCCGGCGCACGCTCGACCCGGAGGCGGCGGCCGAGCTGATGGCCGAGACGTTCGCGGAGGCGTTCGCCTCCCGAGCACGGTTCCGCGATCGAGGACAGGGAGCGGTCGGGTGGCTGTACGGGATCGGCAAGCACCAGCTGAGCCACTACTTCCGCCGCGGACAGGTCGACGCGCGGGCACGGCGGCGGCTCGGGATGCTGGAGCGAACCGTCTCGACCGAGGACTACGAGCGGATCGAGGAGCTGATCGACTTCGAGCAGGTCGGCCGCGCGATCGGGCAGGCCTTCTCGCTGTTGTCCGAGGACCAGCGCGAGGCGCTCACGCTCCGCGTCGTCGAGGGCCGGAGCTACCGCGAGGTCGCGGAGACTCTGAGATGCACCGAGGAGACCGCGCGAGCGCGCGTCAGTCGCGGGCTGAAGCGCCTCACGCGAACGCTCGAGGCGGCGGGACTCGAGCCCGAGCCCGGAAGGACGTGAACCGATGAGCACGGGGTCGATCGGCTACGTCGAGACGGTCCGCGAGGACCTGCTCGACGCGGCGTGGCGCTCGACGATGTCGGCACCGTTGCGTGCGCCTCGGCGCCGGCTTCCCCCGCGGCGGTGGCTGATCGCGGCGGCGACGGCGTTGACGCTGACCGCTGCCGGGATCGTCGGCTGGCTCGTGATTTCGCCGCAGCGGGCATCCATCCGGGCCGAGAACGGATCTTTGGCGCAGAACCTCAAGCACCTCGTCGCCGGTGCTTCGACGACGCCGGCGCCGAGCGATCAGGAGAAGTTGGCAGGCAGCGCCGTCCCCGGTGCCTCGCCCGCACCTGCAGAGTTCGGAGACGCCGTGTCCGGCGGCTCCGGCGCCTCGGGGAGCGGGGCCGTACAAGGTGTGGCCGCGCGCGCGTCGATCAACCCGATCGGCGACCTCTCGAAAGTGATCAAGACCGCGAACCTGTCGATCGTCGTCGGGCACGACACGTTCGGCGACCGATTCACGCGGATCGGGGACATCGCCGACCGACTCGGCGGCTACGTGCAGTCGTCCTCGACGACGGGCGGGAAGTCGGGGTTCGTCACGATACGCATCCCCGCGAGGCACTTCCAGTCGGCGCTGCGCTCGCTGCGCGGTCTCGGCCGCGTCGACGCCGAACGGGTTCGCGGCAACGATGTCACCGCGCAATACGTCGACCTCGCCGCACGGCTGCGGATCGCGCTCGCCCGGCGCCGGGTGCTGTTCGGCCTCATGAACAAGGCGGTGTCGATCGAGCAGACGATCCGCGTGCAGAACGCGCTCGACGACGTCCAGCTCCGGATCGAGGACCTGCAGGGCGAGATCAACTTCCTGAACGATCGGGTGTCGGAGGCGACGATCCGCGTCTCGATACGCGAGGTCGGCGTGAAGCGGCAGACGACCACGACCAACCCGAGCATCCCGAACGCGTTCGACCGCGCCGTCGCCGGGTTCTTCTCAGTGATCGCCGCCGTCATCGTCGGCCTCGGCTGGGTGGTACCCACGCTCGCCCTGCTCGTCGTGCTCTGGTTCGTCGTGACACGCGTCCGACGCCGCCTCGCCTGACGGCCCCGGCTACGGGCCGCGCGCGATCAACCCCACGACCGCGCCACCGAGCACCAGCCAGGCCGAGTTCGGCTGGAACCGCCTGAGGACGACGAACGCCACGATCGCGACGACCGCCGTGAACGCGTCGACGATCACGACCCGGCCGAGCTGGAACGTCACCCCCGCCATCAAGGCGAGACCCGACACCGTCACCCCGGTCAGGAACGCCGACGCCCAGGGCGAGCGGCGCAGTCGCGGCAGCAGCGGGAAGACGATCGCGGAGAGGGCGAACGCCGGGAGGAAGATCCCGGCGGTAGCGACGAGCGCGCCCGGCAGGCCTGCGACGAGGTAGCCGATGAACGTCGCCGTCGTGAACACGGGCCCCGGCGTCACCTGCCCGACGGCGACCGCGTCGATCAGCCGGCTCTCACCGATCCAGTGCAGGTGCTCGACCAGGTCGCTCCGCAGGAACGCGAGGAGGACGTACCCGCTGCCGTACACGACCGCGCCCAGCTTCAGGAACTCGAGGAACACGGACCGCAGCGGCGCCTCCGCCGCCGCGAGCAACGGCAGGATCGGGATCACGCCCTGCGGCTCCGCACGCATCCGAACGATGTTGCGGCCGAGCATCACCAGGATCGCCGCCCCGAAGAGCAGCACGACGACGTCGACGCCGAGGAGATACAGGACCATGACGGTGACCGCCACCGCCGCGAGCGGGATCGACGTGAGCGCCCGCCGCCCGAGCTGCCAAAACGCGTCGAGGATGACCGCGATGATCACCGGGCCGATCCCGTACAGGATCCAGTCGGTCTGGGGCAGCGAGCCGTATCGCACGTACGCCCATGCGATCGCCAACACGAGCAGCATTGCCGGCACGATGAAGCAGGTCCCCGCGACGAGCAGGCCCGGCCAGCCGGCGCGCTCGTAGCCGAGCATCATCCCGAGCTCGGTCGAGCTCGGACCGGGGATCAAGCTCGCGGCGCCGAACAGCTCGAGGAACCGGTCCTCGTCGAGCCAGCGCCGGCGCTCGACCAGCTCGCGCCGCATCAGCGCCACATGGGCCGCCGGCCCGCCGAACCCGATCACGCCGAGCTTGAGGAACACGGCCGCGACCTCGCGCAACGAGCGGCGGTCGCGTGACGCCGCCGCGTCGGTCACCGCGGCTGGAAGAGCTCGATCACGTTGCCCGACGGGTCCTCGGCCAGGATCTGCGCCCCGCCCGGGCCTCGCACGATCTCGTTCCGGAACTGAACGCCGGCCGCGCGGAGGCGCTCGACCTCGGCCTCGATGTCGTCGACCACGAGCTCGAACCGGTTCCAGCCGCCGGGCTCCGGGACACGGCCGTCCGGCATCGCGCGGCCGGCCGAGCTCGCCGATCCGCTCAGCAGCAGCCGCAGCTCGCCTAGCTGAACGTCGGCGAACGCCGGCGATGCGTTCGAGAGCAGCGTGAACCCGAAGTGCGTCGTGTAGAACTCGATCGCCGCATCCACGTCGGACACCATGTAGCGCACGTTGACGGTTGCCATGCGCGCACGCTACCGCCGGAAGCGGGTCGCGTCAGCGAACGAGCAGGACCGGGCAGTGCGCGTGGTGGACGACCTTGTTGGCCACCCCGCCCAGCAGCAGGCTCCGCCACTCGGTCATCCCGCGCGTACCCAGCACGATGAGGTCGGCCTCGAACTCCTTCGCCACGGCGACGATCTGCTCCGGCGTGTCGCCGGCGCTCACGCGGCGGAGCTCGCCCTGCGCCTCGACGCCCGCGTCGCGGAACGCTCGAACGACCTCGTCGACCAGCTCTTGCGCCGGGATCGGCGGGCCCATGTCGACGTCCGAGCCCTCGTACCGCGTGTGTTCGCGGACGTGCACGATCGCGACCGACGAGGAGTACTTCTTGGCCATGTCGAGCGCGACGGGGATCGTCTTGCTGCTCTGCGGCGAACCGTCGATCGCGACGACGATGCGCTCGAACATCAGGGCTCGCCGGTGGCGCCGAGCGCCTCGCGCACGTGCTCGGCGGCAGCCTCGCGCGCCGCGACGCTCGCGAGCTGTGGGCGGAGCTTCGCGAAGTAGGCGACCGCGAAGCCGAACCCGATCCCGACCGGCGCGAGCAAGGCCTGCCGCTTGATCCACTTCTCGCGCCTCGAGCCGACCTCCGCCCACATCCGCTCGGGATGGGCGGCCGCGTCGACCGCACCCCACAGCGGGAAGCCGGCGATCGCGACGACGAGCAGGACGAGGGCGAGGAACGTCGTCGGGACGTCGAGCAGCTTGAGCGCCGAGGCGAGCAGCACGAACACGAGCGCGGGACGGATGACGCCGTCGGGCGCGATCGCCGACGCGCGTGCGCCGAAGTACACGGCCGGGAGCGCGCCGATCAGGATCGAGACCGTGAGGCCGAGCTCGAAGTCGCCCACGAGGATGTGCGCGAGCGCCGCCGCGCCGACCAGCGGGATCGCCTGGACGAGGTCGGTGCCCACGAGCTGCGCGCCGCGGAGCTCGGGGTACGTCAGCATCAGCGCGACGATGATGATCGAGCCAGACCCGACCGACGTTAGCCCGACCAGCAGCCCGCCGATCGCGCCGATCAGGATCGTCAGCGGGATGCGGACGTGGATCTGTGCGTTGGTCCCGAGCGTCTGTCGCAGACCCGCGCGCGCCGCGGCGCTGCGGCGCCCCTGCAGCCACGCGCGGTAGACCATCGCGACAGCGGCGATCGTCAGCGTCACGCCCAGAAAGATCTTCGTGATGTTCTGCACGGTCTCACCGTCGCCGAGGAAGTGCAGCAGGAAGACGCCGCCGAACGCCATTGGGATCGAGCCGACGCAGAGCCACCGGACCAGCTCCCACCGCACGGTCCGGCGCCGGACGTGCACGCCGCCGCCGACCGGCTTCATGATCATCGCGGCGACCAGGTCCGAGGAGACGGCGGTCGTCGGCGAGATCCCGAAGAAGATGAGCAGGATCGGCGTCATCAGGGCGCCCCCGCCCATCCCGGTCAGCCCGACCGTGAACCCGACGATGGCCGAGGCGAAGACGATCGCCCACTGGATGTCCACGGCACTCCTTACTCGCGCATGGCGTGACGCCGGTCCAGGCCGCGCGCCGCGCTCTCGAACGGCGCACAACCTACCCCCGAGGGGACTTCGCAGTCATCGTCCGAACGGACGACGTGCGGCGGCGTCAGAGCTCGCGCCGGCCCTCGAGCGCCTGGGAGAGCGTGACCTCGTCCGCGTACTCGAGATCGCCGCCGACCGGGAGCCCGCTGGCCAACCTCGTCACGCGCACGCCGAGCGGCTTGAGCAGGGCCGCGACGTACATCGCCGTCGCGTTGCCCTCGAGGTTGGGGTTGGTCGCGATGATCACCTCGGTCACGCCCTGCTTCTCGACCCGGTCGAGCAGCTCCTGCACGCGCAGGTCTTCGGGGCCGATGCCGTCGAGCGGGCTGATGGCGCCCCCGAGCACGTGGTACCGGCCCCGGATCACGCCCGCCTTCTCGATCGTCGCCGCGTCCTTGGGCTCCTCGACGACGCACAGCACGGACGGGTCGCGCCCGGGATCGCGGCAGATCCGGCAGCGCTCACCCTCGGCGACGTTGCCGCACTCGACGCAGAACGAGATCTTCTCCTTGGCGCCGATCAGCGCCTCGGCCAGTCGCTTGGCCTCGTCCGGCGGCTGCTTCACGATGTGGAACGCCAGGCGCTGCGCCGACTTGGGGCCGATGCCGGGCAGCCTCGACAGCTCGTCGATCAGATCCTGGATCGGGCCCTCGTACACCTAGCTCTCGCTCTCCTGCGCGCCGAGCTCGGCCTTGATCCGCGCGAGCGCCTCCTCCTCGGACAGCGGTGGGTCGTCCTCGATCACTTCGACCTTGTCAATACCCTCGCGGAGCACGCACCGAATGGCCGGCGCGATGCCGAAGGTCTCCTGCAGCGCCGCGCGTAGCTCCTGCTCGCGCTCGCTCACCTTCGTCACGCCGAACGGACGGTCGGGCGGGAAGACCAGCTCGAGCGTCTCCCCGTCGTACGAGCCGGGCGTGGCCGTCTCGAGGAACGAGGGCAGAACGGCCTTCCCCTGCGAGCGCAACGTCTGGATCATCGACCCCCACGTTCGCCGGATCGCAGCGATGTCGATGGCGCTGGTGCCGGCGCCGAGGACCGGCGCCACGGCCTCATCGGCCGGCGCATCCTTGTGCTTCGGCGAACGCCTGACGCCCTCCGAGACGTAGCCGAGGTGCGATCTGCCGTCGCCCTCCCGCCGTCCCCGGGGCCCGAGGTGGTTCTCGGGGGCGGCCGACGGAGTCTGCTTCTCGGTCGCGGCACCCGGAACGAGTCCGGCGATCCGCTCGAGGCGCTCGAGTCTGGCGACAAGGCCCTCGGGAGCCGTGTCGGTCTCGGGGATCGTCGCGCGGATCAGCGCGAGCTCGAGCGTCAGCCGCGGCGACGTCGTCCACCGCATGTCCGTCTGCGCCGCCAGCAGCAGGCCGATCACGCGGGAGAGCTCGGGGGCGGTGAACTTGGTGGCCTGCGTGCGGATGTGCTCGATCTCGTCCTCGGTGACGTCGAGGAGCTCACCCTGATCCGGTGCGGCTCGTGCGAGCAGCAGGTTGCGGAAATGCGTCAGCGCCGCGGACGTGACCACCCGGATGTCGTGGCCCTCCTGCACGGTGCGGTCGATCAGCTCGAACATCGTCTTCGCGTCGCCGAGCGAGATGGCGTCGGCCAGCGCGAGCTGCAGGTCCGAGCGCCCCGAGCCGACCAGGCTGGCGACCGTCTCCTCGGTGACGGTCCCGCCGCCGAGCACCGAGGCCTGGTCGAGCAGCGACTCGGCGTCGCGCGCCGAGCCCTCGGTGACACGCGCGATGGCGAGCGCGGCCTCGCGTGACAGCTCGAGCCCCTCGCCCTTGGCCACCTGCTCGAGCAGCTCGGCGATTGTGTCGGCCGGGATCCGACGGAAGTCGAACCGCTGGCAGCGGCCGATGATGGTGGCGGGCATCTTGTGCGGCTCGGTCGTCGCGAGCACGAACCGCACGCCCGGCGGCGGCTCCTCGAACACCTTGAGCAGCGCGTCGAACGCCTCGCGCGACAGCCGCTGCGCCTCGTCGATGATGTAGAGCTTCTCGCGACCCTGCACCGGCGCGGTGGGCGCCTTCTCTCGCAGCTCGCGTGCGTCGTCGACCCCGCCGTGCGAGGCGGCGTCGATCTCGACGACGTCGAGATGGGTGCCGTCGCGGACGGCGACGCACTGCTCGCACTCGCCGCACGGCTCGGGCGTCGGACCCTGCTCGCAGTTGACCATCTTGGCCAGGATCCGCGCCGTCGAGGTCTTGCCCGTCCCGCGCGGCCCGGTGAACAAGAACGCGTGCGCCAGCCGGGCCTCGCGAACCGCTCCCACCAGGGCCCGCACGACGTGCTCCTGACCGAGGACCTCGGTGGGGCCTTGCGGGCGGTACTTGCGGTACAGCGACTGGTACGGCTTGTCCTCGGCCACTTCGCTTCCCCTCGGGCGCGAACGCCCATCTTCCCATCCGCCGGTGATACGTCGCGCCGGTTGCTCGGCGTCGCTCCCGATGTGGGTTCCTTTTTTTGGAGGCGGTCCCACATAGTGGAACGAACCGCAACGCGTCCCCCCTCGGGGGGACAAGTGGTGGCCGTGCACCCGCCGTCGACCGCCATGGACTCGGGCGCATCACCGGCCGGAAGCTCCGGCCAGGCACCCCCGCGGCACCCGCCAGCGCCCGCTTACGGCTGCTTCCTTCCGGACCTGACCGGGTTCGCAGG
>DATAEU010000050.1:0-15250 GCA_036257835.1 Actinomycetota bacterium
CCGCCATTACGCTTGGCGCCGATATCGCCGGTACAACCGCGCGAATTTTCGTTCACGACAGCGGCCCTGGTATCCCGCCCGATGTCCGCGAGCAGCTCTTCCAGCGATTTGGCGCAACGGCAAGCACCAGCGATCGCCAGAGCAACACCGGCCTGGGGCTGACCTTCTGCAAGCTGGCCGTCGAGGCCCACGGCGGAACGATCAGCGTGGAGAGCGAGCTCGGCCGCGGGACGCGGTTCGAGGTGCGACTCCCCGCCGCCCGCTGACGTGACCGCTCGGGTCGGGCTCAGCCCAGCGACAGGAACAGCCGAGCGACGGCTATCCTCCGGCGATGACGGTTCTGCTGCTCGTTCGCCACGGCATGACCAGCGTCACCGGCAGCAAGCTCACCGGATGGGCGCCTGGATTCCATCTCTCGGAGGAGGGCCGGGTGCAGGCCGAGCGCGTGGGCGAGCGGCTCGTCGAACTCCCCCTTCGAGCGATCTACTGCAGCCCGCTCGAGCGCTGCCGCGAGACGGCCGAGCCGCTCGCGCGCCGAACGCGTCTGTCCGTCCGCGTCCGCCCGCGGCTCGGCGAGGTCCGCTATGGCGACTGGACGGGACGATCGCTGGCGCAGCTGCGCCGGACGAAGCTCTGGCGCCGCGTCCAGCTGACGCCGTCGAACGTGCGGTTCCCCGGCGGCGAGAGCTTCCTGGAGGTGCAGGAGCGCGCCGTCGACGAGGTGCTGCGGATCTCCGAGTCGCATCCGGACGCCGCGGTTGCGGCGGTCTCGCACGCCGACGTGATCAAGCTGGTGCTGGCGCACTTCGCCGGGATGCACCAGGACGCGTTCCAGCGACTCGTCGTCGATCCGGGGTCGGTCTCGGTGCTCTCGATCGCCGACGGGTTCGCGCGCGTCGTGACGATGAACAACACGGGCGACCTCGCGCATCTCGTGCCGAGGACCGGCCGGGCGCGCGCGGCGAAGCCCGCCGTCCACCGAGGACGGCCCTCCGGACGCCAGGTGCGAGGATAGGGCGATGGATCTCGAGCAGGTCGACCGGATCACCGCCGACGCCGTCGGCGAGCCCGGCAGCCGTACCTTCTATCTGCAGATGCGGAGCGGGGGCGAGGTCGTCTCGGTCCTCCTCGAGAAGCAGCAGCTCCAGCTGCTCGCCTCGTCGATCGAGGAGCTGCTCGGACAGCTCGAGCGGGCGACCGACACCGTGGCCGGCGCCGACGCGGGCCTGGAGGAGCCGCTCGAGCCGCTCTGGCGCGTCGGCCGGCTGTCGCTCGGCTACCACGAGGACCTCGACCTCGTGTTGCTCGAGGTGGAGGAGCTCGTGCCCGAGGACGAGGAGAGCGAGGAGGAGACCGACGTCGCGCCCGAGGCCATCCCGGAGCCGGAGCCCGAGCGGCAACGGATCCGCGTGTGGGCCACGCGCGAACAGATGCTCGGCCTGGCCCGGCACGGCTCGGCCGTCGTCGCGGCCGGACGGCCCCTGTGTCAGTTCTGCGGGAACCCGCTCGACCCCGCCGGCCACACGTGCCCCGCGATGAACGGACACGGGAGCCCCACGCCGTGACGGCGCTCGCCGAGCAGGACGCGCTGCCGCTGCTCGAGCGCACCCGCCTCGAGATCCTCGGGCTGCTCCCCCGCTCGTCCAACTACACGTTTCTCGCACGCGCGACCGACGCCGAGGACGTGCTCGTCGTGTACAAGCCGCGCGCCGGCGAGGCCCCCTTGTGGGACTTCCCCGACGGCACGCTGTGTCAGCGCGAGGTGGCGGCGTACCTCGTGTCGAAGGCGATCGGATGGCCGAACGTGCCGCCGACCATCCTGCGCGACGGACCGGAGGGGATCGGCAGTGTGCAGCTGTTCGTGCCCTTCGATGCCGATCAGCATTACTTCACGCTGGCCGAGACTCGCCTCGACGAGTTCCGAGCCGTCGCGGCGTTCGACGCCGTCGTGAACAACGGCGACCGCAAGGCCGGCCATTGCCTCCTCTCCGGCGAGGGGGAGATCTTCGTCGTCGACCACGGCGTCTGCTTCCACCAGGCGCCGAAGCTCCGGAGCGTGATCTGGGAGTTCGCCGGCCAAGCGCTCGACGGCGGCGTGGTCGAGGGGATGCGGCGGCTGCTCGACGCGCTGCGGGGCGACCTGCGCTCGGGCCTGGCGTCGCTGCTGTCGAACGGCGAGATCGGCGCGATCGAGGCGCGGACCGAGCGGCTCCTCCGCGGCGGCTGCTATCCGACGCCGGGGCCCGGTCGCCCGTATCCGTGGCCGGTCGTGTGATCGCCGCCGGTCGTGCGGTGTTCCGATCGCCGGCGGCTCGCGTCTCACGTCCGGCTTCGTCGCGTCGTTCTCTTCCTGGATGAGCGTCCCGCCGTTCTCGCGGTTCCTCGAGGAGCACCGGACCTTGATCTATCGGTACCTGGTGGCGACCGTCGGCGCGCAGGACGCCGAGGACTGCTTCCAGGAGACGTTCCTCGCCGCGCTCCGCGCATACGCGGGCGTCCGCGACGAGGGCGACGGCCTGCGGGCCTGGATCCTCACGATCGCGTCGCGGAAGGCGATCGATCATGCGCGGGCCCGCGCACGCCGGCCGGTGCCGGTCGAGGAGGTCCCCGACGGCGCGGCAGTCGTGAGCGACGACGGCGTCGACGCGGCCCTGTGGGCCGCCGTTCGCGAGCTCCCGCCGATGCAGCGGGACGCCGTCGTGCACCGGTACGTGCTCGACCTGCCGTACGCCGACGTCGCTCGCGCGCTCGGCGTCTCGGAGGAGGCGGCGCGAGCCAGCGCCTACGAGGGGCGCAAGAAGCTGCGGACGCGCGTCCGCGAGGAGGCGCTGACATGAACGAGACGTTGCGGATCCCGGCCGCGGAGGTCGAGGAGGCGTCGTCGCGCGCCGCCGTCCGGCTGCTCGAGCGGGCGCGGGGCGCCCGGCTCGAGGACGTCGCCTACGCCGAGGTCGACACCCCGACCGGGCGCCTGCTGCTGGCCGCCACATCGGAAGGACTCGTCCGCGTGAGTTTCCCCGAGGAGCCGCTCGACCACGTGCTGCAGGAGCTGGCCGACGCGATTTCGCCGCGAGTCCTCGAGGACGCGACAGCGCTCGAGCGCGTCCGGCGGCAGCTCGACGAGTATTTCGAGGGACGCCGCAGGACCTTCGCGACGCCGCTCGATTGGCGCCTGGCGCCGGCCGGGTTCGGGCGGAAGGTGCTCGAGCAGACGGCCCGCATCCCCTACGGCGCGGTCTCGACCTACGGCGAGGTCGCGCGGCGGGCCGGAAGCGCCCGGGCGGCCCGGGCGGCCGGCAACGCGCTGCACGACAACCCGATCCCGATCGTGGTCCCCTGCCACCGCGTGGTGCCGGCGGCCGGCGGCATCGGCAAGTACGGCGGCAGCGAGTGGCGCAAGGAGTACCTGCTGCGTCTGGAGGGCTGGCTCGCAGTGACCCCCTGAACGACTAAGTCCGCCCGGGCGCCGGTCGATAATCCACGGGTGACGACCCTCCACGCACGCCTGTCGGATGCGCTCGCGCGCGCCCGCGCGGGCGAGGCGTTCGGGCCGCGGCCGGGCTCGCCCGCCGAGGCCGAGCCGACGGCGCTCGCGGCGATCGCCCTCGAGGACGAGGCCGCCATCGCCTGGCTCGAGGGCCACCAGCATCCCGACGGCGGGTTCGGGCTCCGATCCGGCATCGTCCGGTCCGACGCCTCGACGTCCGTCGCGGCGATCGCGCTGCCGAGCGGCCATGCGCGCGAGCGGGCACTGGACCACCTCGTCGCGAACCGCGCCCCGAAGGTGCCCTCGAACCCCGACACGCCGCACGACCCGAACACCCGGGGATGGGGATGGACGCCGGACACGTTCGGCTGGGTAGAGCCGACGGCACGTGCGCTGCTGGCGCTCCGCCTGGGCCGGCCGAGCGCCACGCCGCAGATCGACGACGGCCTCGCCGTCCTCGCCGACCGTGAGTGCGTCGGCGGCGGGTGGAACTACGGCAACCGCGAAGTCCTCGGGTTCGACCTGCCGCCGTACGTGCAGACGACCGCGATCGCGCTCCTCGGCGCGCAGGGTTCGCTCCCGGATCAGAGCGAACGCGGCCTCACGTACCTCGGCTCGGCGTGGCCGAACGAGCCCGGCGGCCTCAGCCTCGCGCTGACGCTCGCGGTGTTCCGGCTGCTTCAGGTCGGCACCGCCGACGCCGTCGAGGCGCGTCTGGGGCGCGATTTCGAGACGCATGCGTTCCTCGGGGACGTCGTCTCGACCGCGTGGGCGGCGATCGCGACGGGACCGGCCCTCGAGCGGCTGCGGGTGGTGGCATGAGCCCGCGGAGGATCCCGCGGCGGGAGGTACTCAGGGGCGCGGCCATCGCGTCGGCCGGCGTCGCGCTCGGCGGGGTCGGGGTCAATCTCCTGCTCCGGCCCGATCGCCCGTGGGACGCCTCGGTGTTCGCGGCTCCCGGTCGAGCGCGCGTCGCCGTCGTCCATGCCTCGAGCTACGAGGGCCTCGAGGCGATCGTCCTGGACGGCCTCCGCGCGGTCGGCGCCGACCTCTCGGGGCGCTCGGTGCTGCTGAAGCCGAACCTCGTCGAGTACGACGCGTCGACGGCGATCAACACCGACCCACGCCTCGTCGCGGCGACGGTGCTCGCGGCGCGCCGGCTCGGCGCGCGGTCGGTCGTGGTGGGCGAGGGCCCCGGACACCGGCGCGACCTCGAGTACGTCGTGACCGCGTCGGGGCTGCTCGATGTGCTGACGGCCGTCGACGCTCCCTTCGTCGACCTCAACACCGCCGCGATCGTGCGACAGCCCTTGCATTCGTCGTTCACATCGCTCGGTGAGCTGTGGCTCCCCGCGCCGGTCGTCGAGGCCGACGTCGTCGTCTCGATGCCGAAGATGAAGACGCACCACTGGGCGGGCGCCACCCTCTCGATGAAGAACTGCTTCGGGTGCGTGCCCGGCCGGATCTACGGATGGCCGAAGAACGTCCTGCACTGGGCCGGTCTGAACGAGGCGATCGTCGACGTCGCGGCGGGGGTTCGGCCCGAGCTGCAGATCGTCGACGGCATCGTCGGCATGGAGGGCAACGGACCGATCCAGGGCACGCCGGTCCGGGCCGGGCTCCTGGTGTTCGGCAACGATCCCGTCGCCACCGACGTCACGGCGGCATCGCTGATGGGTCTCGACCCGATGAGGCTCCCCTCGATCGCGGAGGCGGCGCGGTTCCTCGGCCAGGGCGATCCGTCCGAGATCACGCAGCTCGGCGAGCCGGTTGCCTCGAACGTCCACCGCTTCGAGGTCCTCCCCCGGTTCGCGTCGCTGGAGGCCGGTTCCGCGCCCTCGAGCGGCTCGCTCGAGGGCGGACCTGCCTGACCGCGGCTGCCGCCGGTCGTGAAGCGGGAAGCCCGTAGCATGGGTCCGTGGACCCGAACCCGCCGACCGGACTGACGCCCGCGCCGCCGACGATCGAGTACTGCTACCGGCACCCGAACACCCCAACCGGGGTCCACTGCACCCGGTGCACCCGCCCGATCTGCACCGAATGCATGATCCCCGCCCCCGTCGGCTACCAGTGCCCCGAGTGCGTGCAGCAGGCGCGCCGCGAGTTCCGCCAGGGGCCCGGCCGGCCGCGCCTGCGGGTCGCACGGTTCTCGGCGACCAAGATCCTCCTGCTGGCCCTCCTCGCCGGATTCGTCCTGGAGGTCGCCGAGGGCGGACCGAACGCGTTCCTCCAGGGTCCGTCGCTCCCGAAGCTCATCCAGCTCGGCGCGATGCAGCCATGGCTGATCGCGGATGGGCAGTATTGGCGGTTGTTCACCGCGATCTTCTTGCACGATGGTCTGATCCACATCGCATTCAACGCCTATGCGCTGTGGCTGTTCGGGCAGTTCGTGGACGATGCGTACGGGACGCGTCGATTCCTTCTCTTGTTCTTCCTCACAGGGTTGCTGGCGAGCGTCACGTCCTACGTGTTCAGCAACCCCAACACCATCGCCGTGGGTGCGTCGGGTGCGGTCTTCGGGATCTTCGGCGCGTTCATCGCGTACCACTACCGGAGACGCAATCTCGCCGCTTCGGCTGCAAGCCTGCGGTGGGCGATGACGATGATTCTGCTGAACGCGTTCCTCGCCTTCTCGTTCCGCACGATCGACTGGAGAGCGCACGCGGGAGGTCTCGTGGCAGGACTCCTCGCGGGCTATGTCCTCGAAGGGTTCGGGACGCGATCGACACGACGGGTCGTCGCCATCGCCGGCATCGCCGCGATGATCGTTCTCGGCATCGCCGCCGTCGTGTGGCGAACTCACGACTTACAGGCGCTTCCCCAATTCCATCAAGCGGTGCACGCGTTCAACGTGTGACGACGATCAGACGGGACCCTTCGAGCCCGGGAACGTGCCGAGGATCTTGAGCATCGACGTGTGCAGCCGGACGTCGGCGAGCGCGGCCTGCAGCTCCGGGTCGTCCCCGGCGCGCTCGACGTCGAGATAGAACACGTACTCGAAGGGGGCCCCACGGCGCGGCCGCGACTCGAGCTTCGTCATGTTGATGCCGTGATCCGCGAACGGCTTCAGCGAGGCGAGCAGCGACCCCGGCCGGTCGTGAACCGCCATCACGAGGGAGGTCTTGTCCGGCGTGCCGAGCGAGGCGTCGCCGGTGCCGATCACGGCGAACTTCGTGAAGTTGTCCGGATACGTCTGGATGCGTTCGGCCAGCACGGCCAGGCCGAGCCGCGCGCCGGCCTCGACGCTGGCAACCGCCGCCTCGCTGGTGCGACCCCGCTCGGCGACCATGCGGGCGGCCCCCGCCGTGTCATGGACGGCGACGGTCTCGACGCCGAGCGACGCCAGGAAGTCCTCACTCTGCGCGAGCGCCTGCCAGTGCGAGTACACCCGCTCGACCTGTTCAAGCCGCGACCCCTGCGGCGCCAGGAGCGCGTGATCCACCCGGACCACGACCTCGCCGACGATGCGCACGAGCGAGCTGTTGAGGAGAAGGTCGTACGTCTCGTTGACCGAGCCGGCCTGCGAGTTCTCGACGGGCACGACCCCCACGTCGGCCACACCGCTCGTGACCCGGGAGAACGCGATGCGAACCGTCTCGCAGGGCAGCGGGTCGGCGTCGGGGAACGCCGCCAACACGGCCGTCTCGCTGAACGCGCCCGGTTCTCCCTGGTAGGCGACCTTCACCCGCGGGAGCGTAACAGGGGTCCCAACGACCCCTTCCACGTGTGTGCGGACGAACCGTCCTCGCCGTTGCCTCGCGGCACCGCTACGTGCCCGTCCGCCGGGCGTCCCGCCATTCGTCGATGAGCTGCGGCGTCCAGAAGAACCAGAACTCCTCGGGCGTCTGTCCTCCGGTGAGCGGCGGGTATCGATCGGGCGCCTGGGCCCGAAGCGCTTCGAGACCGTCCGGGTCGAGCAGCCACTTGTCGTTGGGGCTCGCGACCTGTGTCCGGAGCTCGCGCAACTCCTCCTCGAGCTCCAGTCGGCGCTGCCGCTCCGCCTCGATCCGCTTGCGCTCGCGCTCGCCGACGGTACTGGTCGTGGCCACCCACGCCGCGATCATGAGCGCGAGGAATGCACCCATCGCCAGCGCGAAGAACGCTAGGGACCTCACAGCCTCACGCCCGCCGGTATGCGAACCACTCCTAGGTCTTCGGCGAGGCGGCCGCGAAGGTTGACCCGAATCTCTGAAGCCCCCATCCGTCCGCAAAATGGTGTCAAGCCCGCGGAGATACCCGCCGATAGCGTGTGCGTGAGGATCCGACGGACACTGAAGCGGCTCGTGGCATGGCTCATCGTCGCCGCCACGTTGATCGCGACCGGGCCCACGATCTGGCATGACGCGATCGCCAATCTGCAGACGTACCTCCACGCATCCAAGTCACTGGCGATGGCGATCGTGGTCGTTCCGATCAGCCTCGTCGTGCTGATCGTCGTGTTCGTCCGGGTCCGCAACTGGCTGACCGTGCAGCGGCAACACCGCGCGGTGCGCCAGGACGCGCTGCGGAACCTTCGTCTCTAGCGGATCCTTGCGAGGCAACGAGGGACGGGTCGTGAGGTGCTGGGGAACCACTCGGCAAGGCCAGGCCTGCCCCAGGGCCGCCAACGCGTGGTGCATCGTCGCCAACGTCCGTTTCGCGTTGTGCGAACGTCACTCGGCGGCGAACCGCGGCAGGAGGATGCAGCGGATGGGCGCGGGGATCCGGAAGCGAAGCTCCGCCCGATAGCGGCGGATCCGGCCTCAAGGCCCGGCCGCCCTCGACCGATGCCTTCGGCATGACACAGATGGACGTCGACACGGAGGTTCGCGTCGCGGACGCGGAGCAGGCGGAGCACCTCGACGGGGCCGCACCCGGCCCGGGAAAGTTCGCCTGTCCATCCTGCGGGTCGATGCTCCGGACCGGCGCGATCCTGTGCCCGCACTGCGAGGCCGACCTCTGGACGATGGCGCATGGCGGGCCCGAACCCGCACCCGAACCGGAGCCCGAACCCGAACCTGAAAGCCACGCTGCGGCCGACGAGCCGCTCCCCGCGTCGGGCTCGTGGGACGGCCGTCTTGCCCGCCGCGCACTCGTGCTCGCGGCGGCGGCGGTGGGCGCGGACCTCCTCCTTCGGCTCGTCGCGTCGGCCGTGGGCGACCTGTCGTGGCTGTGGGCGCTCCTCGGCTGGGCGACGGCGCTGATGGCGTTGCCGGCGGTCCACCTCGCGCGGAGGGCTGGGGGTCGCGTCGACGGCGGGCCGGACAAGCGGAGGCCGATCTCGGCCAGATACGCGCTGATCCTGGGCATGGCGAGTCTCGCGTACGGTGCGTCGACGTTCATCACGTGGGCGATCGATCACGCGATCCATTTCCACGCGTAGAGGGAACCCGCGTCTCGGTCGGATGGGGGACGACGTTCGACCCCCGGTCACCGGTCGGGGCGATGCGACGAGGCGGATCAGTGCCTCGCGGCGTCGTGCCGGGTGATTTTCGGATGGTTCGCCCTGCCCGCATTCAAGGTCTGGGCAGGCGGCTTCCGACATGAACCATGACGGATCGCGACGAGGAGGACGAGGGGATCACCTGATGTTGCATGTTCCCGGCTGCCGCCGCGCGCAGATCGGAGCCGGAACCGGCCGAAGGTCCGTGGTGCTGATCCTGACCGGGCTCCTTCTGGTCGCAACCCCCGTGCTCGGTGCGAGCGCGTCTTCGTGCGGCCCGAACGGGGGCTGCTCCACGGCGACGAACGGCAACGGCGGATCGTCGACGAGGGCCGGCAACGGCGGAACCTCCGCGACGAACGGGAACGGCGGATCGTCGGCGAAGGCCGGCAACGGGGGGTCCACGTCGACGAACGGCAACGGCGGATCGTCGGCGAAGGCCGGCAACGGCGGACCCTCGGCGACGACCGGATCCGCCGGGCCCGCCACGCCCCCGACGGCCTCCGGCTCTCCCCACGGACCAGCCGACCAGACGACCCACCACCCTTCGTCCCACCATGGCCAGGCGCAGAACCCCCGTCCCGCGACACAACCGGCCGGTTCCGGCTCGACCCACCATCGGTCCGGCGGCGGTCATCGCCACTCCCATACGGGTGCCTCCTCGCAGGGGACACACGTCGGATCCTCCACGACGACCGCCGGGATCCCTCCCCGCGCCGTCAGCGGACGGCTGAACCCGCCCGCGGCGAGCGCCGGAGGCACGTCGAGCGACGCGGCGGGAGCCCTTCCCGCCGTCGTCGTTCCGGGTCGTTTGCCTCGTGCGCGGATGGCCGAGGGCTTCGGCGCAACCGGCGCGGTCGCGCGGGTCGCGGGCGCCCTCCGATTCCCGGCGGTGCTCCTCGGCGTGATCCTGCTATTCCTGACGCTCCAACAGCGCGCGGATCGTCGCGACCCCAAGCTCGCGAATGCACCCGTCGGTAGCCGGCAGGAGACGCTCGAGTTCCGATGACCACCGGGGCCGCCGACGTCGACCGGGCGGCGCCGCCGAGCGAGATGGTCTCCCTCGCCGAGCGGATGGTGTCGCTCCATCTCCTCCGTGTGTGTCTGAGCGTCGTCGTCGTTGCGACCTCGTTCTCGGCTCCGGACCTCGTCGCTCCCCGGGACGTCCTGGCCGCCTCGGTCGTCTTCATCGGCCTCTCGACGCTCCTGGAGATCGCCCGGCGGCTGACCGGCCGGCGAGCGCTTCGGCTCATCGCCGTCGTGCTGCTGCTCGACGCGGCGTACCTGTCGTGGGTCGCCTATGTCAGCGGTGGCGCGGCGAGCCCGCTGCGGTTCCTCCTGTTCATCCATGTCGCCGCCGTCACGCTGATGGCCTCCCACCGGACCGGACTGAAGCTGGCGGCGTGGTACTCACTGCTCTTCCTCGCGACGTCCTACGCTGAGGCGGCCGGGCTGCTTTCGATCCGCGAGGCCGTACCGGGCTGGCTGCCCGGACATGGCGACGCCTTCGCCGCCGTCGCCGCGATCATGGTCTGCGCACCGTGGTTCGTGACGGTCGTCGTGGCCACGCTGGCGGCACTTAGCGAGCGGGAGCTACGGCGGCGTTCGCTCGATCTGGGTCGTCTCGCCGAGATGGCGCGCGAGCTCGACCGGTCGGGCGACGTCGGCGATGTCGCCACCGTGCTCGCGGACAGCGTGGCTCGGTGGCTCGTGGACTGTCGTGTCCTCGTGCTCGGGCGCTCGGGCGAGGTGGCGGCGATGGCCGGTGCCGAGTCGGAGGCGCCCGAGCCCGCCGGTCGATCGCTTGCGGAACCGGACGACGTCCTCGCTCGCGCGTGGAGGGATCGCCGCCCCCAGTTGGTCCGCACGCTCCAGCCGGACGACGACCCACTGCTTGCCTCGCTCTTGCCGGACGCGCAGAACGTGGTCGTAACGCCGATGACCGCCGAAGGCGACATCGTCGGGGCGCTCGTCGTGGGGTACGGTCGCGACCGCATCCACCGCTGGACCGTCGCGGTGCTGGAACGGTTCGCGTCGCACGCCGCGCTCGTCATCCGGAACGCCATGCTCCTCCAGGAGATCCGGCGGATGGCGGCGACGGACGGGCTCACCGGGATCGCGAACCGCCGTACCTTCGAGGAGACGTTGGAGCGCGAGATCTCGCGGGCGGAGCGCACCGGCAAGCCGGTCACGCTGGTCATGCTCGACGTCGATCTCTTCAAGCAGCTGAACGACGGGCACGGCCATCAGGTCGGCGACGCCGTCCTCCGCGCGCTGGGAAACGGTCTGCGCGAGAACCTGCGCCCGTTCGACACCGCGGCTCGGTACGGAGGTGAGGAGTTCGCGGTCATCCTGCCGGGGTGCACCCTCGAGGAGAGTCCGGTCGCGGGCGAGCGGATCCGCCTGCGTGCGACATCGTCGGTTCCGATCCCCGGTGTCACGCTGAGCGCCGGCACGGCGACGTTCCCGGACGATGCGCGCGATGCGTCCGAGCTCGTTCGTACGGCGGACGCTGCGCTCTACGAATCCAAGCGGACCGGCAGGGATCGCCTCACGATCCCCGATCGGAGCCGACGAACCGCGCAGGTCGTCCCCGGACGGTAGCCTCGCCACTCGATCCTCGAGGTGCCCTCGAGCGGTCCGTACGTCGTTCGGCAGCGGCGAAGGTCCGATGGACCGATTGACCACGCACCGCGTCGCGCGCATGTTTGCCGAGAAGCTCGTTCGAGGAGGCAAGTCCGGTCCATGCGATCTCACGGCCGTCGCCTCGCTTCCGGGCAACTGGACGCACGGCGACTACGTGAGCGCCGTCGCGGCCGACGGTGACGCGGCCCAGATCCCCCTTGCCGCCATAGCGAGGCGGCAAGCCGATCGTCGCCGTCGGTCACGGCGGACCCCCGGCCCATGCGCTCGAGCACAGGGCGGCGGGCAAGGCGAACGGTGGCGGCAGGCCGACGACGAGGCATCAGCCGGTTCCGCCAGCCAACCGGCGACCTTCGGCGATCCTTGGCAGATGGCGACCCGTTCGATTACGCCGAAAGACCTATCGACGCCCATGACGAGGCTACGAAGAATGGACATGCAGGTGTTGATTGGGGGTGACGTGACATGAGCAATCTTCTGGATCGATGGGCGCGCGCCATCGTGGAGGGTCAGGCGCCGGATCCTCGCACGAGGCAGGGTGTGATCCTGTACTCACTCATCGGGATCGGCGTTGGCTGGTTCTTGGGTATGCACGGCCTGCTGTAGGGGCCGCGGCCCGCTCGGCCGGACGCCGCGCAGGCCGACCGCCCTCGCCCGGCCTATTTGAAGAACAGATCGACGACCTTGATCGCGCCCGGCCCGAGGATGACGATGAAGAGGGCGGGAAGGATCATGAAGATCGTCGGGAACAGAAGCTTCAGCGGCACCTTCTGGGCGACCTCCTCGGCCCGTTGGCGCCGCTTCTGCCGAAGCTCCGTCGACTGAGCCCGGAGCACCTTCGCGACCCCGACACCGTACTTGTCCGCCTGGATCATGGACAGGACGAAGCCGTCGAGCTCGGGGACCTCGGTCCGGTCGTTGAGGTGGTGGAGCGCCTCGGCCCTCGTCACGCCGATCTGCATCTCCTGCAGCATGCGCGCGATCTCCTCCGACAGCGGACCCGGCACGTTCTTCACCACCTGCGCAAGCGCCGCATCGAAGCCCAGGCCGGCTTCCACGCTGATGGTGAGCAGGTCCATCGTGTCGGACATCGCCTTGCGGATCTCCTTCTGCCTCTTCGAGGCACGGGCCGCGAGGCTCGCGCTGGGGGCGGTGTACCCCATCAGCATGAACAGCACGGCCGCTCCCACGGTGATGATCATGCCGTGGAAGGGCAGCAGGGGCGCCGCCATGAACCCGAGCACCAGGCCGGCGATGCCGAAGACGATCTTGAACGCCACGATGCGCTCGGCCGTCAGCGCCGGTGGGTTCCCCGCCAGCACGATCAGACGGTTGGTCCGCGCGTAGAGATCCAACGGTGTGAGTCGGGCGACCGAGCCGACGACCTTCCCGGCGAACGGGAAGACCAGCCGCTCCAGCACGGAGCTCTTGAGCTGCTGTTCCCGGAGGCTAGCGATGCTGTCGGCGGTCTCACCGACCTGCGTGCGCAGCACCGACACGTACCGGCGCCGGGAGCTGAGCACCATGTCGACCACGACGCCGATGAGGAAGATGGTCAGGAACGTTCCGATGAGCGCGACTGCGAGCCAGACTTGATTAAACATCGATCTTCACGATCCTTGTCATGACGAAGATGCCGGCGGCCATCAGGGATCCGCCGACCACCAACAGGATCCGACCCATCATCGTCGTGAACAGCAGGCTGGCGTAGCTCGGGTTCACGATGGCGAGGTAGGCGAAGATCCCGAACGGCAGCGCGGAAAGGATCCCGATCGAGATCCGCCCCTCTGCCGACAGGACCCGCACCTGTCGCTGGACGTACGCGCGTTCGCGAACGGTGTTGGCGACGATGTCCAGCACCTCCGCCAGGTTGCCGCCGACCTGCCGCTGGATGTTCACGGCCATGACCGCCCATCGCAGGTCCTCGCTGCCGACCCGGTCGGCCATCTCCACCATCGCGTCGTCGACGGACCGGCCCAGCCGGATCTCGGAGACGACTCGATGGAACTCGCTCGCCGACGGGTCCTTGATCTCGTTGGCCACCTGGTCCAGCGCCTGCAGGAAGCTGTGACCCGCTCGCAGCGAGCTGGCGAGGATGGCCAGGACGTCGGCCAGCTGCTCGCTCATCTTCTTCTGCCGCTGATTCCGACTCCTGGTCAGCCACACGAACGGGAGCACGCCGATGGCGGCGGCCATGATCACGATGAAGATCACGTTCGGGAGCAGGATGCCCGCGACGGCGCCGCCGACGAGAGCAGCCACCACCGTGACGGCGGCGAACTCGCCGGCCTTCATCGGCAGTCCCGCCTGCTCGAGCTTCAATTCGAGACGAGCGGTCATCCCGCTGGCTTCGGCCAACCGCTCCCCGGCTTCGGCCAGACCCGCCGGGACCCACGATGCCTCGGGCCCGACGTTCCTCTTGCCTCGGCCCATGAGCGCGGCCAGGCTGCGTCGCTGCTGGCCCTTGGCCCGCACCGAGAGGATCAGCACGGCGAGCAGGAAGGTCGCCCCGAAGGCCGCGCCCAGGACGAGCGTGAGCCACGCCTCGGTGCCGAACAGCGTCTGGAGGTGTCGGATCATCGGCGGCGACCTCCATCCGGCGAGAAGACCTCGGCCGGCAACGTGATCCCACGGTCGGCCAGGTACTCCGTGAACTTCGGGCGAAGACCGGTGGCCTGCAGATCGCCACGGAACTTGCCCTCCTCGTCCATCCCAGCGCTGTAGTCGAACTTGAAGAGGTCCTGCAGCGCGATGACGTCGCCTTCCATCCCGACGATCTCGGTGATGTGGGTGATGCGACGGATGCCGTCCTTCATGCGCGCCTGGTGGACGATGAGGTTGAGCGCCGACGAGATCTGTTCGCGGATCGCCCGCACCCCGAGGTCGACGCCGGCCATGAGCATCATCGTCTCGATGCGCGCCAGCGCGTCGCGCGGCGAGTTCGAGTGGACGGTCGAGATCGAGCCATCGTGCCCGGTGTTCATCGCCTGCATCATGTCCAGGGCCTCGCCGCCGCGGACCTCTCCGACGACGATCCGGTCGGGTCGCATGCGGAGGGCGTTGCGGACCAGGTCCCGGATCGAGACCTCGCCGCGGTTCTCGATGTTCGGCGGCCGGGACTCCAGACGGACCACATGCGGCTGCTGCAACTTGAGCTCGGCGGAGTCCTCGATCGTGAGGATCCGCTCGTCGTCGGGCAGGAACGACGAGAGCACGTTCAGCGTCGTCGTCTTGCCCGCGCCGGTCCCCCCGGACACCAGGATGTTGAGACGGCCTCGGACGCAAGCGTCCAGGAGCTCAACGGTCTGACGGGTCAGGGTGCCGAAGGAGATCAGATCCTCGGCGCGATACGGTTCGGCGGCGAACTTCCTGATCGTGAGGCACGCGCCGTCGATGGCGAGCGGCGGGATGATCGCGTTGACGCGCGAACCGTCGGGCAGGCGCGCGTCGACGTACGGGGAGGACTCGTCGATCCGGCGACCGACCCTCGCGACGATCTTCTCGATGATGCGGCGGAGCTGTGCGTCGTCGTGGAACTTGGCGCCGGTCCAGTAGATCTTGCCGGCGCGCTCGACGTAGACCGAGTTCGAGCCGTTCACCATGATCTCCGTGACATCGGGATCACGCGTGAACGGTTCGAGTGGGCCCAACCCCAGCACGCTGTCACCGATCTGACGAACGATCTGGAGCTTCTCCTG
>DATAEU010000081.1:0-4140 GCA_036257835.1 Actinomycetota bacterium
GACGGGTCGAGAGGTGCCGGCGGAGCGCCTCGAGCCGGTCGTCCCACTCGGCACCGACGTCGGCCATCCACCCCATCGCCTCGCGCATCGGCCCGGGCGTGAGCCGGAACCTCCGACTGCGGCCGTCGACGGCCGAGGCGACGAGCCCAGCCTCCTCCAGCGAGGACAGGTGCTTCGCGATCGCCTGGCGGGACACGGGCAGACGCTCGGCGAGCTCGGTCGCGGTGATCGGCCCCTCTTCGGAGAGGCACCGGATCACCCGTCGCCGCGTCGGGTCGGACAGGGCCGCGAAGACGGCATCGACGTCCTTCGTCACGGCGCCGGTACCACGCTGGCCAGCTCGACGGGCTCCTCGGTGACGCAGACGGCCGTCCCCGCGGCCGTGGCCTCGAGCTCGAACGCGACGCGGCTCGCACCGCCGACCTCCGCCGCGAAGCCGACCCCGTCGATCCGGCGCCACCGGAACACGAGCCGGCGGGGCTCGTCGGCGGCCTCGACCGAGCCGATCGAGCGGCCGCCGTCGGGCCACACCGCGCGAACCGCGCCTCCCGGGACGGGCTCGAGCCGCACGTCCGCGCCGAACCACCGGCGTAGCTCGTCGGGGTCGGTGAGCGCGTGCCAGACCGTCTCCGGACCGACCGGCACCTCGATCGTGCTCGTCACGATCTCGGTCACACGCAATCCTGCGGTTGCACTTGCCGCCCGGTCGCCGTACGATCGTTCGCAACCATACGGTTGCATCTTACATCTGGAGGGAGAGCGCCATGCAGATCGGCCACGCGAACCTCGTCCCCACCGTCGTCGAGGACACCACGCGCGGCGAGCGGGCATTCGACATCTACTCGCGCCTGCTGCGCGAGCGGGTCGTGTTCCTGGGCCGCGTGATGGACGACGACCTCGCGAACCTCGTGGTCGCGCAGCTGCTGCACCTGGACTCCGAGGGCGCCGGCGACGTCTCGGTGTACATCAACTCGCCCGGGGGCGACATGACGGCGCTGTTCGCGATCTACGACGCGATGCAGTTCCTGGCCTCCGACGTCGCCACGTACTGTCTCGGGCAGGCAGCCTCGGCGGCGGCGGTGCTGCTGGCGGCCGGATCTCCCGGCAAGCGGTACGCGCTCCCCAACTCGCGGATCCTGCTCCACCAGCCCCACGGCGGGATCCAGGGGCAGTCCGCCGACATGGAGATCCATGCGCGCGAGGTGCTGCGACAGCGCCGCAGGATGGAGGAGATCCTGGCCGAGCACACCGGACAGCCGTTCGAGCGCGTACACGACGATCTCGACCGGGACTTCATCCTGGATCCCTCGGAGGCGGTCGCGTACGGGGTGGTCGATCGCGTCGTGGCGCGCCGCGAGCTGCGGCTGGCGCGCGCCGAGGCGTGACGGAGCCGTCAGATCGACGGGACGAGCAGCGTCTGCCCGGGGTGGAGCGCGCCGGGATCGACGTCGTTGGCCGACTCGATGGCATCCATCAGCTCGCGTGGGTCGCTCCCCCGCCGGAGACGGCTGGCGATGCTCCACAGGCTGTCGCCCGGACGCACGACGTACCGGTGCGCGGCGACCGCCTGCATCCCGCGCGGGTCGTCCCCGTGCGTGAGCGGGCCCGCCAACAGGCCGCCGGCAAACGCCACGACGACGATCACGACGGCTCGGCGGCGGCGAACGTGTGTTCGGGTCACGGCGGTATCCTATCGAACACATGTTCGACGTCAAGGCCAGAACCGAACATATGTTTGAACCCTTCCCGGGGCCGTGCTACCGTCCGAGGCTAGCCGCGGGGTCTGACACTCACCGTGGGAAACGGAGCTTGCGATGACGCTCGAGCAGGGCATCACGGCACGCCAGCAACGGATCCTCGACTTCATCGCCGACACCGTCCGCGATCGCGGCTACCCACCCACTGTCCGCGAGATCGGCGAGGCCGTCGGACTCACCTCCTCCTCCAGCGTCCACAGCCAGCTGGCCAACCTCGAGCGCAAGGGCCTGCTCCACCGCGATCCGACCAAGCCCCGCGCCATCGGGCTCTCGCCCGCCGACTCGCGGCCCGAAGCCGTCATCGTCCCGCTGGTCGGCCGCATCGCGGCCGGTGCGCCGGTCATGGCCGATCAGAACGTCGAGGAGTACCTCCCCGTTCCGATGGGCTTCGTCGACGGCGCCGAGCACTTCGCGCTGCGCGTGATCGGCGACTCCATGATCGACGCCGGCATCTTCGACGGCGACGTCGTGATCGTTCGTCGGCAGGACGATGCATCGACCGGCGATATCGTTGTCGCGGTGATGCCCGGCCTCGCCGAGGACGAGGCGACCGTCAAGCGGCTGTCACGTCGCGGCTCCAAGGTGATCCTCGTGCCCGAGAATCACAGGCTCGAGCCGTTCGAGATGGGCGAGGGCCGAATCGCGGGCAAGGTGGTGGCGGTCCTCCGCAGGCTCTAGGCTCCGAACCGGCGCGCCCGGCGCCATCGAGGAGGGCACGATGGCCGACGGAACCCAGCTCGAACGCGCGATCCGTTCCCAACCCGAGCACCTCGAGCGGCTCGTGCACGGCGGCGACCTCCATCCCCACGTCGAGGCGCTCCAGCAGTGTCGACGCATCTGGCTCGTGGGCACCGGCACCAGCTTCCACGCGGCCGAGCTCGGCGCGATGATGTTGCACGACGCCGGCCGCGCCGCGACGGCCGTCTCGTCGATCAACTTCGTGAACCACGCGCCGCCGGTGAGCGGCGACGACGGCATCATCGTCATCAGCCACAATGCGGGTGCCGAGACCGCGTACGCCGAGTCCGCGTACCGCCTCGCGACGGACGCCGGCCTGCGCGTCATCGCGATGACGCGACAGGGCGGGGGGCTGCCGCACTCGCTCGAGACGGTGCCGAAGGAGCAGTCGCACACCTACTCGTTCAGCTACACGGCGGTGCTGCTGCTGCTCGCGCGGCTCGCCGCCGGCCTCGGCGCCCAGCACATCACATCGGACGCCATCGAGGCGGTCCCACGAGCGGTCCAGGACGCGATCGACGCCTCCGGCGTCGACGCGATCCCGATCCCCGCCCGGCTGCTCGTGCTCGTCGGCGAAGGGCCGGCGGCGGTCACCGCGCGCGAGGGTGCACTCAAAGTGCGCGAGGCGTCGCGGTTCCTCGCGGAGGGCTTCGACGTCGAGCACCTGTTGCACGGCTCGGCGGTTCCGCTCGCTCCCGGCGATCGCCTGATCGCGCTCACGCCACCGGACACCAACGGCCTCGTCGACGGCGTGGCCGGGGCGGCCGCGGCCGAGGGCATCGGAGTCACGAAGCTGCCGGAGACGGCCGAAGACCTCCCGCCGATCCTCGCGCAGATCCCGCTGACGGCCCGGCTGCAGCTGCTCGCGCTCCGCTTCGCGCTGGAACGCGGACAGGACCCCGACGTGGTGATCACCGGGGCGTGGGCCGCCGACGACCTGTGGGCGATCGGATCGCCCGGGGCGCGCTGAGCGCCGCCGGACGCTCGTCGGCGTCCGCGGGCAGCGCCCCTAGGCGGTGCTCGCGCGGCGCGGCCGCGACGAGAGGACGAACGGCGCGAGCTCGGCGGCCTCGCGCTCGCCCACGCGGGCGTGCACGATCGTGCCGTCGTCCGTGTGCTCCGTCTCGAGGATGTCCGCGTCGCGGTGTAGCCGCGCGACGAGGTCCTCCCGGTCGTAGGGGATCAGCGCCCGGAGCTCGACCGGAGGACGGGGCAGATCGCGCTCCAGCCGCTCCAGCAGCCCCTCGATCCCCTCGCCGGTCAGCGCCGACGCGACGACCGCGTTCGGGAACCGCGCGCGAGAGGTGTCGAGCTCCGACGGTTCGACGAGATCGACCTTGTTGAGGACCAGGACCTCCACGATGCCGCCGGCGCCGATGTCGTCGAGCACGGAACGGACCGCGCGCACCTGCCGATCGACGCCGCGGGACGACACGTCCGCGACGTGCAGGACGAGATCCGCGCGGGCCACCTCCTCCAGCGTCGAGCGGAACGCCTCGACGAGGTCGTGCGGGAGCTTGCTCACGAAGCCGACGGTGTCGGAGACCGTCGCGGCTCGGCCGCTCGGCAGCTCGATGCGCCGCGTGGTCGGGTCGAGCGTCGCGAACAGCTGGTCGGCGACGAGGACGTCGGCGTCCGTCAGCGC
>DATAEU010000109.1:0-12579 GCA_036257835.1 Actinomycetota bacterium
ACCGGAACGCCGGCTTCTCGCAGGCGAACCCGCAGCGTCTGTACCTCCCGGTGGTCGCGGATCCCGAGTACCAGCCCGGCGCGATCAACGTCGAGGCGCAGCAGAACAACCGCTCCTCGCTCCTGTGGTGGATGCGCCACCTGATCCAGGTGCGGCGGTCCCACCCGGTGCTCGCGACCGGCGACGTCGAGTTCCTGTTTCCCGACAACCGCAAGGTGCTCGTGTTCCTGCGGACGCTTGGCGAGGAGCGGGTGCTGGTCGTGGCGAACCTCGCCCGTTCGGCGCAGTTCGTCGAGCTGGACCTGTCGCGCTTCGCGGGGATGGTCCCCGTCGAGCTGTTCGGGCCGACGGCGTTCCCGCGGATCGGCGAGCTCCCGTACTTCCTGACCCTCGGGCCGTACGGGTCCTACTGGTTCGCGCTGACCCGCGACGAGGACACCGCCGCCGAGGAGGGGCCCCGCATCCCGTCGCTCTCCGTCCGGGGGGAGTGGGCGACGCTGCTCGACCGCCGCCGGCGGCGGCAGCTCGAGCAGGTGCTCCCGGCGTTCCTGCAACGCCAGCGGTGGTTCGGCGCGAAGGGCAAGACGATGTCGGGCGCCGAGATCGGGAACGTCGTCCCGCTCGGCCCCGCCGGCGCGCTGGCGTTCGTCACCGTCTCGTACGCCGAGGGCGAGCCGGACGTCTACGTCCTGCCGCTCGCCGCGCGGACCGCCGAGGGCGACGGCTGGCCGCCGCCGGAGACCGCGGTGATCGCCGAGGTCGAGGCGTCCGACGGCCGGTGGCTGCTGTTCGACGGCGTGTGGGAGGGGGCCGTCGCCGAGGCGCTCCTCGCGCTGTTCGACCGCCGGCCCCCGCGCGCCTCCGGCCTGGACGTCGAGCGCACCGGCTCGTTCCGACGGATCCGTGGCGGCCGCGACCCGCTGCCGGCGCAGGTCCTGTCCGGCGAGCAGAGCAACACGTCGATCGCGTTCGGCGACCGGCTGATCCTCAAGCTGATCCGGCGGCTCGAGACCGGCCGCAACCCCGACCTCGAGATCGGGCGGTTCCTCACCGAGCGCGTCGCGTTCCCCAATACGGCGCCGGTGGCCGGCGCGATCTCGGCGCGAGGCGTCGGGCGCGAGCCGGGAACGGTCGCGATCGTGCACGGGTTCGTCCCGAACGAGGGGGACGCGTGGTCGTTCGCGCTCGACGCGCTCGACGACTACTACGGGGAGGCGCTTGCCCGCGCCACCCAGGGACCGGCGCCGCAGCCGCCGCCGCCGCTCGCATGGCTGCCGCCCGAGCCTCCGTCGGACGAGGCGCGCGACGTCGTCGGGCCGTTCCTGCTGAACGCGGAGCTGCTCGGGCAGCGGGTGGCGGAGCTGCACCTGGCGCTCGCCTCGGGGGTGGACGACCCGGCGTTCGCGCCTGAGCCGTTCACCGCCATGTACCAGCGTTCGCTCTACCAGTCCATCCGGTCGCTGGCGTCACGCGTGCTGCGTCGACTCCGGTCGCGCTTCCCGGACGCCGAGGGGGCGGCCGACCTGCTCGAGCGCGAGCGCGAGGTGTTCGACCGACTCGACGCACTGCTGCGCGGCGGCCGGATCGAGGGGATGCGGATCCGTGTCCACGGCGACTTCCATCTCGGGCAGGTGCTGTGGACGGGCTCGGATTTCGTGATCATCGACTTCGAGGGCGAGCCCGCGCGCCCGCTCGGCGAGCGGCGCATCAAGCGGTCGCCGCTCGCCGACGTCGCGGGGATGCTGCGGTCGTTCGACTACGCCGCCGAGCAGGCACTCCGCGCGCCGTCGACGGCGATGCGCGTGCCCGAGGATCCCCGGCCGGTGCTCGAGGACTGGGCGCGGGCGTGGCGGCGGTGGACGTCGGCCGCGTTCCTCGCCCGGTACCTCGAGACGGCGGAGGACGGGCCGCTCGTCCCCGAGGACGACGAGCAGGCGCGGCGGCTGCTCGACGCGTTGGTGCTCGAGAAGGCCGTGTACGAGCTCGGCTACGAGATGGACAATCGCCCCGACTGGGTCGCGACGCCGGTCCGCGGGATCCTCGAGCTGTTGGACGACGCCGGGTGAGCCAGCGCCTCTCGCGATCGCTCCTCGAGCTGGCGCGCGCGTTCGGCGTGCAGCCGTCGTACACCGACGCGTCGGGGAGGCGGATCGTCACGCCGGCCGACGGCCTCATCGGCGCCCTGCGAGCGCTCGGCGTCGACGTCGAAGGACCGCGGGACGCCGAGCTCGCGTTGCGCGCGCGTCGTGCCGAGCTCGATCGCCGCATCGTCGAGCCCGTGGTCGTCGCGTGGGACGGACGGCTCCGCGACGTCGAGATCCGTGCCGTGCACGGCGCGAAGGCGCGCGTGGAGCTCGACGACGGCGGCCGCGTCGACGTGGGCGTCTCGCCGTCGGGGGAGCGACGGCTGACCGGCACGGCGCGCGGGCGGCTTCCGGCCGGCTACCACGCCCTCGTCGTCGAGTCGCGCTCGCGGCGCTCGACCGCCACGGTCTTCTCGGCGCCGACGCGTGCGCCGGCGGTCCCGCCCGGCTCGTGGGCGCTGTTCGCGCCGCTCTACGGCCTGCGCTCGGTGCGCGCTCGCGGCATCGGGTCGTTCACGGAGCTCCGCGACCTCGACCGGTGGGCGGGGGAGCGCGGCGCGCGCATGCTCGGCACCCTGCCGCTGCTGTCGGCGTTCCTGGACGAACCGTTCGAGCCGAGCCCGTACTCGCCGGCCAGCCGGCTGTTCTGGAACGAGGTGTTCGTCGACATCGATCGCGTCGCCAAGGTCGACCCGGGCGCCCGGCCGCCGAGCGGCTCGCGGCGCCCGGCTGACTCCCGTCACGGCGGCGACGACCTCGTCGACTACCGAGCCGCCGCCGCGGCGACGCGCTCGGCCCTCGAGGCGCTCGCCGAGCGCTTCTTCGAGCGCCGCCGGCCCGACGCGTATCGCCGCTTCGTCGCCGAGTCCCCCGAGGTGCGCGACTACGCGCGCTTCCGCACCGAGGTCGACCGCCGGCGGGTGTGGTGGGGGGCGTGGCCGCCGGCCGCGCGCGACGGTCGGCTGCGCGGCGCCGCCGAGGCCGACCCCGCCGGCCGGTACCACCTGTACGTGCAGTGGCTCGCGCGCGAGCAGCTCGCCGAGGTGGGCCTGCGCGCGAAGGCCGAAGGGCGCGGGCTCTTCCTCGACCTGCCGCTCGGCGTGAACGGCGCGAGCTACGACGTCTGGCGCCACCGCTCGGCCTTCGCGATCGAGAGCTCGGCCGGCGCGCCGCCCGACCTCTTCTTCTCGGGCGGCCAGGACTGGGGCTTCCCGCCGCTGCACCCCGAGCGGATCCGCGAGGACGGCTACGCGTATCCGCGGGCGGCGATCGCGAACCTGCTGCGGTACGCCTCGGCGCTCCGGATCGACCACGTGATGGGCCTCCACCGGCTGTTCTGGATCCCGCGAGGCGTCGAGCCCCGCCACGGCGCCTACGTGTCCTACCGCGCCGAGGAGTGGTACGCGCTCCTGTCGATCGAGGCCCACCGGGCCGGCGCGGCGATCGTCGGTGAGGACCTGGGGACCGTTCCTGGGTACGTCCGTCGTGCGATGCGACGACACCGGTTCCACACCAGCTCCGTGCTCCAGTTCGAGGCCGAGCCCTCCGGCGAGCTGCGCGATCCGCCGCCGGGGTCCGCCGCCTCGCTCGGCACGCACGATCTCCCGTCGTGGGCGGCGTTCTGGAGCGGGCAGGACATCCAGATGTTCGGCGCGATGGGGCTGCTCGACCCGCGCGACGCCGGGTGGCGGACCGAGCAGCGTGAGCGGATCCGCGAGGCGATCGTCGAGGGCCTGCGGGCGAGGGGCCTGCTCGCCGGGCGGCGGCCCGACGCGGCGACGGTCCTCGAGGCCGCGCTGCGGTTCCTCGGGCGCAGCGAGGCGGCGCTGGCCATCGTCGCGCTCGAGGACCTCTGGCTCGAGGAGCGTCCGCAGAACGTCCCCGGCACCGGATCCGAGCGGCCGAACTGGCGCGGCCGCCTCCGCCTCTCGCTCGACGAGCTCGCCGCGGACGAGCGAGTGAACCGGTTGATCGACGCGATCGCGGCCGAGCGCGCCGCGGTCGCTCGGCGCGCGGAGGCCGCATGAGCGCCGTGCACGCCCGACCCGGGAGCGTCGAGCACGCCCTCACGCCCGCCGACGTCTACCTGTTCAACGAAGGCACGCATTCGCGGCTGTGGGAGAAGCTCGGCGCGCACGTCACCGACGAGGGCACCCACCTGGCGGTCTGGGCGCCGAACGCCGAGCGCGTCTCGGTGATCGGTGACTTCAACGGCTGGAACGCCGAGGCGGACGACCTCTCGCCGGTCGAAAGCTCCGGCATCTGGTCGCGGTTCATGCCCGGGATGCGGCCCGGGACCCCGTACAAGTTCCACATCCGCTCGCGGTGGGGTGGCTACCGCGTCGACAAGGCCGACCCCTTCGCGTTCCACGCCGAGACGCCGCCGCGCACGGGCTCGATCGTGTGGGACCTCTCGTACGACTGGGGCGACGGCGGGTGGATGGCGAGCCGTCACGGCCGCAACGCGCTCTCGGCGCCGATGTCGACCTACGAGGTGCACCTCGGCTCGTGGATGCGCGGCGAGGGCGGACGGTGGCTGACGTACCGTGAGCTCGCCGAGCGGCTGACCGAGCACGTCGTGAACATGGGGTTCACGCATGTCGAGTTCCTTCCGGTGATGGAGCACCCGTTCTCGGGCTCGTGGGGCTACCAGACGACCGGCTACTTCGCGCCGACCAGCCGTTTCGGCACGCCGCAGGACTTCATGACCCTCGTCGACGCGCTGCACAGGGCCGGCATCGGGGTGATCCTGGACTGGGTGCCGTCGCACTTCCCGTCCGACGAGCACGGCCTCGCGTACTTCGACGGCACGCATCTGTTCGAGCACGCGGACCGGCGTCGGGGGTTCCATCCCGACTGGAACACGCTGATCTTCAACTACTCGCGGCACGAGGTGCGCAGCTTCCTCACCTCCAGCGCGACGTTCTGGCTCGCGAAGTACCACGTCGACGGCCTGCGCGTGGACGCGGTCGCGTCGATGCTTTACCTCGACTACTCGCGGAAGGAGGGCGAGTGGCTGCCGAACGAGTACGGCGGCCGCGAGAACCTCGAGGCGATCACCTTCCTGCGCCAGCTGAACGAACGCGTCTACGCCGAGTTCCCGGACATCCAGACCGTCGCCGAGGAGTCGACGGCGTGGCCCGGCGTGTCGCGCCCGACGGACGTCGGCGGTCTCGGGTTCGGTTTGAAGTGGGACATGGGGTGGATGCACGACACGTTGCAGTACATGCGGCAGGATCCGCTGTTCCGCAGCCATCATCACGGCGAGCTCACGTTCCGGCAGGTGTACGCCTGGCACGAGAACTTCGTGCTGCCGCTCTCGCACGACGAGGTGGTCCACGGGAAGGGCTCGCTGGCGCGCAAGATGCCGGGTGACCGGTGGCAGCAGCTCGCGAACCTCCGGCTGCTGCTCGGCTACCAGTACGCGCAGAGCGGCAAGAAGCTCCTGTTCATGGGCGCCGAGATCGGGCAGCCGTGGGAGTGGGACCACGACGGCTCGGTCGACTGGGGGCTGCTGCGGTACGACGAGCACGCGGGCGTGCAGCGGTGGACGGCCGATGTGAACCGCGTCTACCGCGACATCGCGGCGATGCACGCGTTCGACGTGGACCCGCGCGGGTTCGAGTGGATCGACGGCGGCAACCGGACGCAGAGCGTGCTCGCGTTCCTCCGGCGCGGGGTCGGCGATCGGGACGTCGTCGTGTTCGTCGGCAACTTCACGCCGATGACGCACGAGCGGTTCCGCGTGGGTGTGCCGTTCGGCGGGCGCTGGCGCGAGATCCTCAACTCCGACGCCGAGCGATACTTCGGCAGCGGCGTCGTGAACGCCGAGTCGATCCAGGCGGGCCCGCCCGGCGCCCACGGCCGCGAGCAGAGCGTCGAGATCCGGGTCCCGCCGCTCGGGTGCGTGCTGCTGGCGCCGGATGACTGAGCTGAATGACGGAGCCGGATGACCGAGCCGGACGACTGAAGGAACGGCGGAGACGAGGGGGCCATGGACGAGGTCACGTTGTCGCCGTCGACCGAGCTCGGCGCCGTGCCGCAGGCGGACGGCCGAACCCGGTTCGAGGCGTGGGCGCCGAACGCGGACACGCTCACGCTCTCGCTGTCGACGGGCGCCGAGGTCCGGATGGAGCGCCGCGACCGCGGCTACTTCGAGGCGTTCGCGGATGCGCCGGCCGGCACGCGCTACCGCTACCGCTTCCCGAACGGAGACGAGCTCGCCGACCCGGCCTCGCGCTCGCAGCCGGAGGACGTCCTCGGGCCGTCCGAGGTCGTCGACACGCGGTCCTTCGCGTGGACCGACGCCGAGTGGCACGGGATCGCCCTCGGCGACTCCGTGACCTACGAGCTCCACGTCGGGACGTTCACGCCTGAGGGCACGTTCGACGCGGCGGTCGAGCGCCTCGACGAGCTCGCGGACCTCGGCGTGACGGCGGTCGAGCCCATGCCGATCGCCGAGTTCCCGGGCGGGCGGAACTGGGGGTACGACGGCGTGTTCCCGTTCGCCCCCGAGTCGTCCTATGGGGGTCCGTTCGGGTTCCAGCGGTTCGTCGACGCGGCGCACGCGCGCGGGCTCGCGGTCGTGCTCGACGTCGTCTACAACCACCTCGGGCCGCAGGGGAACGTCCTGCCGCGGTACGGCCCGTACTTCTCGCGGAGGTTCGGCACGCCGTGGGGCGACGCGCTCAACCTCGACGGGGTGGGCGGCGACGAGGTCCGCCGCTACATCGGGGAGAACGCGCTCCGGTGGTTCGAGGAGTTCCACGTCGACGCGCTCCGGCTCGACGCGGTCCACGGCATCGTCGACCCGACCGCGCGGCCGATCCTCGGGCTCTTGGCCCGGGCGAGCGACGAGCTGAGCGAACGGCTCGGCCGGTCCCTGCTCCTGATCGCCGAGAGCGGGCTCAACGATTCTCGGATGATTCGCGCGCGCCGCGAGGGCGGTCTCGGCCTCCACGCGCAGTGGGCCGACGAGCTGCATCACGCGATCCACGTCGTCCTCACCGGCGAGCGCGACGGCTACTACGCGGACTACGGACGCGTCGCGCAGATCGCGACGGCGTACCGCAGCGGCTACGTCCACACGGGCGAGTGGTCCGAGCACCTGCAGCGGCGGTGGGGCAACGACACGACAGGCGTGCCGAGCGAACGGTTCGTGGTGTTCACGCAGAACCACGACCAAGTCGGCAACCGGGCGACGGGGGACCGGCTCGCCGAGCTCGCCGGTCTCGACGGGCAGAAGGTCGCGGCCGGGCTCGTCCTGCTGTCGCCGTTCCCGCCGCTGCTGTTCCAGGGCGAGGAGTACGGCGAGACGAACCCGTTCCTGTACTTCGTCTCGCACGGCGACCCGGAGCTAATCGAGGCGGTTCGGAGCGGCCGGAGGGCCGAGTTCGAGCGGTTGGACCGGGCGGACGAGCCGCCCGACCCCGCGGCCGAGGACACGTTCGAGCGCTCGAGGCTCGACCGCGGCAAGCTCGGCCGGGCAGAGCACGCCGGCGTGCGCGAGCTCTACCGCGAGCTCCTCCGGCTGCGGCGCGAGGAGCCGGCGCTCGCGAACACCGACCGCGGCGACCTCGACGTCGCGACCGACGAGGCGACGAAGACGCTCGTGCTCGCGCGCTCGTCGGCCGAGGAGCGCGCCGTCGCGATCTTCAACCTCGCCGGGGGCGACGGCGAGGTTCACGTCGAGGGCGCCTCGCGGACGCTCGGGCGTGTGCTCGACTCGTCCGAGGAGCGGTTCGGGGGACCGGGCGCGCGGTCGCCGGGCGAGCTGCTGGCCGGGCGCGTGACCGACGTCGGGCTGCGGCCGCGCTCGTTCGCGCTGTATACCGGGCGGGCCGCATGACGACGACGCAGCAGCTCCGGATCTGGCCCGGCCAGCCGTACCCGCAGGGCGCCACCTGGGACGGCGAGGGCGTCAACTTCTCCATCTTCTCCGAGCACGCCACGGCCGTCGAGCTGTGCCTCTACGACGCCGCCGATCCGAACACCGAGACGCACCGGATCCCGCTGACGAGCCGCACCGACCTCATCTGGCACGCGTACCTGCCCGACGTCCGGCCGGGGCAGCTCTACGGCTACCGCATGCACGGGCCGTACGAGCCGCGCGACGGCCAGCGGTTCAACGGCAACAAGCTGCTGATCGACCCGTACGCAAAGGCGCTCACCGGTGACCTGGAGTGGGACGACGCGGTGTACGGATACCGGATCGGGGACCCTGCCGAGGACCTCTCGTTCGACGAGCGCGACAGCGGCCCGTGCATACCGAAGGGCGTCGTGATCGACCCCTCGTTCACGTGGGGCGACGACCGCAAGCCCGACACGCCGTGGAACCGGACGGTGATCTACGAGGCGCACGTCCGCGGGCTGACGATGCTGCACCCGGCCGTCCCGCCCGAGGTGCGCGGCACCTACACGGCCCTCGCGTTCGACGCGATCGTGGAGCACCTGCTGTCGCTCGGCGTGACGGCGATCGAGCTGCTGCCGGTCCACCAGTTCGTCTCGGACCGGAACCTCGTCGAGAGGGGCCTGACCAACTACTGGGGCTACAACACGATCGCGTTCGTGGCGCCGCACGCCCGGTACGCGACGGAGACGCTGGGGCAGCAGGTCACCGAGTTCAAGTCGATGGTCAAGGCGATGCACCGCGCCGGCATCGAGGTGATCCTCGATGTCGTCTACAACCACACCGCGGAGGGCAATCACCTGGGCCCGACGCTCTCGCTCCGCGGCGTCGACAACGACGCGTTCTACCGGCTGACGCCCGACGACAGGCGCTTCTACATCGACTTCACCGGCACGGGCAACAGCCTGAACATGCGGCATCCCCGGACGATCCAGCTCATCATGGACTCGCTGCGGTACTGGGTGACCGACATGCACGTCGACGGCTTTCGGTTTGACCTCGCGCCGGTCCTGGCGCGCGAGCTGTACGAGGTCGACCGGCTCTCCGCCTTCTTCGACATCATGCAGCAGGACCCGACGCTGTCGCAGGTCAAGCTGATCGCCGAGCCGTGGGACGTCGGCCCCGGCGGGTACCAGGTCGGCAACTTCCCCGTCGGCTGGGCGGAGTGGAACGGCAAGTTCCGCGACAACGTTCGGCGGTTCTGGCGCGGGGATCCCGGCCAGCTGCCCGAGCTCGCCTACCGCCTCACCGGGTCCAGCGACCTGTACGCGGCCTCGGGTCGCAACACGTACGCCACGGTGAACTTCGTCACGGCGCACGACGGGTTCACGCTCAACGACCTCGTGTCGTACGAGCACAAGCACAACGAGGCCAACGGCGAGGACAACCGCGACGGCGCGGACGAGAACTTCAGCCGCAACTGGGGCGTCGAGGGGCCGACCGACAACCCGGGCATCACCGAGATCCGCGAGCGGATGAAGCGGAACTTCCTCGCGACCCTGATCTTCTCGCAGGGCGTGCGCATGCTCCTCCACGGCGACGAGATCGGGCGCTCGCAGCTCGGCAACAACAACGCGTACTGCCAGGACGACGACCTGTCGTGGGTGCGCTGGGACCTCGACCGCCGGCAGCGCGAGCTGCTCGAGTTCGTGCGCCACTGCCTGCGGATCTTCCAGGGGAACCCCGTCCTTCGACGCCGCTCGTTCTTCAAGGGCCGGAGGCTGGCCCAGGCCGGCGTCAAGGACGTGACGTGGCTCCGCGCCGATGGCGGCGAGGTGACCGAGACCGACTGGGGCGACGCTGAGGAGCGCGTCCTCGGCATGCTGCTCCCCGGGCGCGCCACCGACGAGGTCAACGAGCGCGGTCGACCGGTGTTCGGCGACACGCTGTTGCTCCTGCTGAACGGCGGGAGCCGGTCGCGGCTGTTCCAGGTGCCGCGGCTCGAGGGCGCCGGCATGTGGGAGGAGATCGTAAACACGGCCCGTCCGATCGGCTCGCGGCTGATCCGCCGGCGGGGCGTGAACCTCGTCTCGCATTCGGTGATCCTGCTGCGGTACCTCGAGGACGCGGAACGCCTGGCCGGCGCCGGCCGCGACGCGACGCAGGCGCCGGCCGGATGACCCGTCGAGCCCCGACGGCGGTCGCGTGACCGCGCCGGCATCGACCTACCGCGTCCAGCTCGGCGTCGAGACGACGTTCGACCGCGTCGCCGCGCTCGCGCCGTACCTCGCGCGGCTCGGCGTGGGGGCGGTGTACGCCTCGCCGATCCTTCGGGCGCGCGCGAGCAGCGCGCACAACTACGACGTGATCGATCCGACGCGCATCGACGAGCGGTTCGGCGGGCGCGAGGGGTTTGACCGCATGGTCCGAGCGCTGCGGCGCCGCGGCATCGGCCTCGTCGTCGACGTCGTCCCGAACCACATGGCGATCGGCAGCGAGAACCCGTGGTGGATGGACGTGCTCGAGCACGGCCGCGCCTCGCGCTACGCGCGGTTCTTCGACATCGACTGGCGGGGGACCGGCGTCGAAGGCAAGGTGCTCGTCCCGATCCTCGGCCGGCACTACGGCGAGGCGCTCGAGGCCGGCGAGCTCCGCCTCGTGCTCGAGGAGCCGGGGCTGCGCATCGCCTACCTCGACCACCGGCTGCCGATCGACCCCGCCCACTACGTCCGGGTCCTCGACGGCGTCGGCGGCGACGCCGTCCGCACGGTCGTCGAGCGCTCGCGCGGCGTTCCCGCTCGGACGCACGTCGATGCCCGGAGCGTCGCCCGCCGCGCGCGCGAGGCCGACGCGATCGAGAACGAGCTCTGGTGCGCGTACACGGGCGAGCGCGACGTGAAGGCGGCGATCGACCGGACGCTGCGCGCCTGGTCGGGCCGGCTCGGCAACCCGTCGTCGTTCGACCGCCTCGATTCGCTGATCGGGGACCAGGCGTACCTGTTGTCGTTCTGGCGGTCGGCGCTCTACGAGATCGACTACCGCCGGTTCTTCGACGTCCCCGACCTCGTCTCGCTCCGCCAGGACGATCCCGAGGTGTTCGAGGCGACGCACGCGCTGCTGCTCCGCCTCGTCGCGCGTGGCGAGATCGACGGCCTGCGGATCGACCACGTCGACGGCCTGCTCGATCCCGCCGAGTACCTGTCGCGCCTGCGCGGCCGGATCGGCGACCGGTACCTCGTCGTCGAGAAGATCCTCGCCGATGACGAGGCGATGCCCCGATGGCCGGTCGACGGCACGACCGGCTACGAGTTCCTGCGCGACACGATCGAGGTGCTCGTCGATGCCGAGGGCGCCCGTCGGCTCGACGCGGCGTTCGGCGAACGGACGGGGGACTCGCGCCCGTTCGATCGCATCGTCGTCGACGCCAAGCTCGAGATCATGCGCGGCCTGTTCTCGAGCGAGACCTCGGCGCTCACGCGCCGGCTGCGCGAGATCGCGCGCGAGGACCGGCACGCGCGCGACCTCCCGGCCGAGCCGCTCCGCGAGGCGCTCGAGCTGGTCACGGCCGAGCTCGACGTGTACCGCACGTACGTCCGGGGCTTCCAAGTCGCACGGGCCGACCGCGCGCGCATCGCCGGCGCGCTCGAGCGCGCGAGCCGGGGCGCCGGCACCGACGCGGCCATGGCCCTGGCGTTCCTCCGCCGCGTGCTGCTACTGGAGGGCGTGCGCTCGATCCCGCTCGAGCGCGCGCAGACGTGGCTCGCGTTCGTGATGCGCTGGCAGCAGCTCTCGGGTCCGGTGATGGCGAAGGGCCTCGAGGACACGACGCTGTACCGCCGCGTCGGGTTCGTCGCGCTGAACGACGTCGGCGTGCATCCGACCGCGGACCCCCCGGACGTCGAGGGGTTCCACGCGCGCAACCGCCGGCGGGCGAGGGTGTGGCCGCACACGATGCTCACGACGGCCACGCACGACACCAAGCGCGGCGAGGATACGCGCGCGCGGATCGCGGTGCTGTCGGAGCTCGCGCCGGAGTGGCTCGCCGCCGTCGAGCGGTGGAGCGCCATGAACCGGCGCCACGGCTCGACGATCGAGGGTGTGCGCGCGCCCGACGTCGCCGAGGAGTGGCTGCTGTATCAGACGCTCGTCGGCATCTGGCCGGCCGACGGCGCACCCGGCGACGAGCTCACGGACCGCGTCGTCGCGTACATGCTCAAGGCGATGCGCGAGGCCAAGCGGCGGACCGACTGGCTCGAGCCGAACGAGGGGCACGAGGCCGCCGTCGAGCGGTTCACGCGGTCGATCCTCGGCCGGGGGACGCGCTTCCGGCGCGAGCTGGCCGGGTTCGCCGAGCGGATCGCGTGGCACGGCGCGCTGAACTCGCTCGCGCAGCTGGTGCTCCGGTTGACCTCGCCCGGGATCCCCGACGTCTACCAGGGGACCGAGCTCTGGGACCTCAGCCTGGTCGACCCCGACAACCGCCGTCCGGTCGACTTCGCGGCGCGCGACGCCCTGCTCTCGGAGATCGCCGAGGTTCCGCCCGAAGACCTCGTCCGCGGGTGGCGCGACGGACGCATCAAGCTCGCGGTCCTGCGGCGGCTGTTGCACCTGCGTCGCGAACGGCCGCGCCTGTTCCTCGAGGGCGAC
>DATAEU010000118.1:0-8279 GCA_036257835.1 Actinomycetota bacterium
TGCTGCTGGACGAGGACCGCCCGGACGAGGCGCGGGCGATGTTCGAGGAGGCGGCCGCACAAGGGTTCGCCGACGTCCTTCGCGATAACTACTGGTTGCTGACGACCATGACGCTCGCCGAGGCGTCCGCCCGCTTCCTCGACGGCCCCCGATCGGAGATCCTCTACGCCGCGCTCATCCCATTCGCCGGTAAGAACGTCATGGGAACACCGGAGGGTGGCGTCGGCGCAGTCGACCGGTACCTGGGGCTCCTCGCGGCGTCGCTTGGACGTCTCGACGATGCCGAGTCGCACCTCGAAGCGAGCCTCCGCGTCAACAGCGCGATGGGTGCGGCGCGATGGGTCGCACACACTCGAGCCGATCTCGCGGCCGTGCTCCTCTCGCGCGATCGGGCGGGAGATCGGGAGCGGGCTCTATCGTTGCTCCGCGACTGCCTCGACGCGTGCGGGCGGCTGGCGATGTCTACGCTTGGGGTCCGTGTCGCCGAGCGACTCTCGGACCTCGGTGATGCCGTCGCGCCGGCCGTGGCCGGGCGGCGTCCGACCGAGACCGGTTACGAGACCGCCGTGATGCGCAGAGAAGGCGAGTACGTCACGGTGGTGTTCGACGGAAAGGGCTTCCGGCTCCGCGACTCCAAGGGCCTGCGGTTCCTCGCGATCCTCGTCTCGGCGCCGGGTAGGGAGTTCCACGCGCTCGATCTCGTGGCTGCGGTGTCCGGCGCGCCACCCGGCCCTCGGCGCAAGGACACGTCGGCCGGGCCGCCTTCGGAGTTCGGGGATGCGGGCGAGATCCTGGACGAGCGCGCCAAGGTCGAGTATCGAGGGAGGGTCCTCGATCTCGAGGAGGAGATCCAGGAGGCAGAGGCGTTCGGGGACGACGACCGCGCGGCTCGCGCGAAGGCCGAACGCGAGTTCGTCGTGGGCCAGCTGGCCGCCGGGATGGGCATCCGGGGGTCGAGTCGGGTGGCGAGCTCCTCCGCGGAACGCGCCCGTCTGAGCGTGACCAGGGCGATCCGCTCGGCGATCGCTCGGATTCTCGAACACAGCCCCGCGTTGGGTGAGCACCTGACGGCCACGATCCGGACGGGGACGTACTGTTCCTACACGCCCGATCCCGCCACGCCGAGAACGTGGCGCACATGATCGTTCGCCTTCATTGAACGGATGTTCGGTCGTTCTTCACGCCCTCTGTTCGTCGACCGACGGAGGGAGGAACGATGCGGAAGAGGTGGATCGCCGCCGTCGCCGTCCTGGCGATGACGGGTCCCATCGGGTTGATCGCCCCGAACGCCTCGGCGGGCGAGGGACCACGCGGTGCGGAGGTGCAGCGGCACGACCAGGATCGGCTCGGCTTCGGGGACACGTGGGCCGCCCCGAGGCTCGGCTTCGGCGATGCGTGGAACGGTCCGAGGGAGCCGATCGCGGGCAGCACGAAGAGGACGGAGGCCGCTCCCGTGGCATCGCGAGGCCCGGGCTCGACCGTGCTGATAGCAGCCGTCGTCGCGGCGATGCTCGCCGCGTCGGTGGTCTTCGCGATCGAGCGCAGGAAGCGCCGGGGAGTGCGAGCTGTGGCCTGAGCACATCCGAACGGGCGGTCCAGGGAGGGCGCCGGCCGATCGGTCGGCGCCCTCGACGGCCATCCTTCGTCGGAGCCAGGCGCTATTCTCTGCGCGATGGCTCGCTACGAGTATGTGTGCATGGCGTGCGAGCGCCGGTTCGAGGAGCGGCGCCCAATGTCCGCGATCGACACCGAGGTGCGCTGCCCCTCATGCGGCGAGGAGCGCGTGCGACGCCGGTTCACCTTCTTGGCGGCCCGCCCCGGTGGCGACTCGCCATCCGCCGGTGGCGGCTGCGGCTGCGGCCGCGTCTGCGGCTGCAGCTAGGCGGCTCTCCGCCCTCCCGGTCCAACCGCTCGAGCAGCGCGTCGAGGTCGGGCTCGACCGAATGCTTCCTTGAACGCCCGCTGCGATAGCTCGGGCGGCCACTCTTGATCCGGTAGGTCGGCACGGACACGTCCTTGCCGAACTCGAGGGTGGACACGCATTGGGAAGATACCGGGATGTCGGTTTCGCTCCCGGAGGAGGCGCGAGGGCTGTTCGGCCGCGGGATGCGGCTGGTGCTCTCGCACGTCCGCGCGCACCCGAAGCCGTTCTTCATCTCGCTCGCCGGCGCGTTCGTGTTCGCCGTCGGCTCGATCGCCGTCACGGTGGCGCTCGGCCGCGTCACCGACCGCGTGATCCGCCCCGCCTTCGAGGGCGGCGTGCCGGCGTCGAGGGTGTGGCTCGCGGTGGGCGTGATCCTCGCGCTCGCAGCCGTCCGCGCGGCCGGCATCGGGATCCGGCGGTACTTCAGCGGGGTGTTCGGCTCCGCGGTCGGCGCATCGCTCCGCGATCGCGTCTCGGATCGGTACCGCGACCTCGCCCTGTCGTACCACCGCTCGACGCCGACCGGCGAGCTCCTCGCGCACATGGAGGCGGATGTGGAGGCGTCGATCGAGGTCCTGTACCCGGTGCCGTTCGCCGCCGGAGTGATCTTCCTGGTCGCGTTCGCGCTCATCGTCCTCGCCGTCGCCGATCCCTACCTGTTCGCACTCGGCGTCCTCGTGTTCCCGGCGCTCGCGCTGATGAACCGGTCGTTCGCACGACGGATGCAGGGGCCGGCCCAGCGCGCGCAGGAGCGGATCGGCGAGGTCTCGACGGTCGCGCACGAATCCGTCGACGGGGCGCTCGTCGTCAAGACGCTCGGTCGCGAGGAGGCCGAGACCCTGCGTCTTCGCGAGCGCGCGCAGGAGCTCCGGCGCGAGCGCGTCCGCGCCGGCATCATCCGCGCCGGCTTCGAGCCAGCGCTCGAGACGCTCCCGTCGCTCACCGCCGTCGCGCTGGTCGCCGTCGGCGCGTGGCGCGTGTCGACCGGCGCGATCACGCTCGGCACCCTGGTCATGGTGGTCACGCTGTTCGACCTGCTGTCGTGGCCGATGCGGTTCGTGGGCTGGATCCTGTCCGAGCTGCCGCGCGCCGTCGTCGGCCACGGACGGATCGCGGGCGTGCTGAAGCAGCCGATCACGATCGAGCGGTCGGCCGAGCCAGTCAGCCTGCCCGACGGTCCGCTGCCGATCCGCGCGCAGGCGGTCGTCTACGCCTTCGACGGCATCCGCGTGCTCGACGAGGTGTCGTTCCAGGTCGAGCCCGACGAATCGGTGGCGCTCGTCGGCCAGACTGGCGTCGGGAAGTCCACCCTCGCGCAACTGCTGGTCCGGCTCGACGACCCGACCGCGGGCGAGATCCTCCTCGGCGGCGTGAACCTCCGCCACGCCGACGCCGCATCGCTCCGGCGCTCGACGGCGATCGTGTTCCAGGAGAGCTTCTTGTTCGCGCGCTCGGTCACCGAGAACATCGCCCTCGACTCGGGTGCATCGGAGGACGAGGTCCGCCGGGCGGCGCGGATCGCGCGTGCGGACGGATTCATCGAGGCGCTGCCGAGAGGGTTCGACACCGTTGTCGGCGAGCGCGGCTACACGCTCTCCGGCGGCGAGCGACAGCGCGTAGCGCTCGCGCGCGCCCTGGTGCGCGGGCCACGGCTCCTGATCCTGGACGACGCGACCAGCGCGGTCGACCCGACGATCGAGGCAGAGATCCTCAACCGGCTGCGCGCGGAGCTCGCGACGACGCTTGTCGTCGTCGCGTATCGGCTGTCGACGATCCGGCTGGCCGATCGGGTCCTGTACCTCGAGCACGGGCGCATCCGCGCGACCGGCACGCACGACCGGCTCCTCGCGACGGAGCCCGGGTACGCCGCGATGGCGCTCGCCTACGAGCGGGGCGAGCGATGAGCGTCACCACGGCCGAGGTCGAGGTCGGGACCACGCCCGAGGAGGAGAACCTCCCCGTTCCCGCGCACCTGAAGGGCGCGTTCGCCGTCCTCGTGCAGGGGCTGCGCGAGAGCCCGGCGCTGCGCAGCGGCCTCGGCTTCACGGTCGTGATCTCGCTCGGACAGACGATCGTCGTGCTGCTCGTCCCCATCCTGATCCAGCAGATCTTCGACCACGGGTTCGACGGAGGGTTCCGGCCGGGTTTCGTCTTCGCGCTGTGCGCCGTGGCCGGTGTCCTCGTCATCACCGCGTACGTCGCGGCTCGGGCCGCCGCGCGCCGGCTGGTGCAGGCTTCGGAGGAGGCGCTCATGGAGCTGCGCGTCCGTGGGTTCCGGCACATCCACGAGCTCTCGATCGCGACGCAGTCGAAGGAGAAGCGCGGCGTGTTCGTCGCGCGCGTGACGGCGGACGTGGACACGCTCTCGCAGTTCACCGAGTGGGGCGGCATCGCGTGGATCGTCTCGTTCGCGCAGATCCTCGGGGCGCTCGTGTTGATGCTCTTCTACTCGTGGCAGCTCACGATCCCGGTGGTGCTGCTCGTCGGGCCGCTGCTGTTTGCGGTCTGGCGCCTGCAGTCGTCGCTCTCGGCGGCGTTCGACCTCGTGCGTGCGCGCGTCGGACAGATGCTGTCCGAGGTCTCGGAGAGCGTGATGGGCGCCGCGGTCGTCCGTGCGTACGGGCTCGAGGATCGGATCGACAGCCGGGTGAAGCGCTCGATCCGCGAGCGGTACGACGCGCAGGTCGTCGCGCACAAGCGCACCGCGATGCTCTATCCGATGTCGACGCTGTTCTGGGGGCTCGAGCTGTGCACCGTGATCCTGGTCGGGGTGACGTTCGGGCCGGGGTGGGGCCTCTCGTTCGGCCGGGTCTCGGCGTTCCTGTTCCTCGCCGACCTCTTCCTCCATCCCTTCACCGACCTGCCCGAGATCTACGCCGAAACCCAGACGGCGATCGCCGGATGGCGCAAGATCCTGGCGCTCCTCGCGCTGCCGGTCGAGGTGACCGAGCCGGTGGACGGCTCGACGCTGCCGAACGGCGCGCTCGAGGTCCGGGTGGAGGACGTCGACTTCGCCTACGGCGACGGTCCGCTCGTGCTTCGAGGGATCGATCTGTTCGTGCACGCCGGTGCGCACGTGGCGGTCGTCGGCGAGACCGGCTCCGGCAAGTCGACCTTCGTCCGTCTGCTCGCTCGGCTCGCGGATCCCGTCCGTGGGCGGATCGAGATCGGCGGGCTCGACCTGCGCGACATCGCACCGGAGTCGCGCCGCCGGAGCCTCCGCATGGTGCCGCAGGACGGCTTCCTGTTCGACCTCACGATCCTCGAGAACGTGCGAGCCGGTCGCCAGGGCGCGATGGACCGGGACGTCGAGGTCGCGTTCGAGGAGCTCGGCCTCGGCGGGTGGCTCGCCTCGCTCCCGAACGGGCTCCGCACGCGTGTCGGCGAGCGCGGCGAGGCGCTCTCGGTCGGCGAGCGGCAGCTGGTCTCGCTCGCGCGAGCGCAGATCGGCGACCCGGGGGTCCTCGTCCTGGACGAGGCCACGAGCGCCGTCGACCCTGCGACGGAACGCCGGATCTCGGAGGCGCTGCGCCGGGTGTCGGCCGGGCGCACGACGATCACGATCGCCCACCGCCTGTCGACCGCCGAGACGGCGGACACGATCTTCGTGTTCGATCGCGGCCGGATCGTCGAACGCGGGACGCACGACGAGCTCGTTCGCTCGGGCGGCCGGTACGCCGCGCTCTACGCCAGCTGGCTCGGCAACGTCGGCGCCGCCGGCTGATCGCTCAGCTCGACGGGGTCCGCCCGGGAACGTCGACGCCGTGGCGGGCCGCCCACGTCGTCGCGCCCTCGCGGTCGGCGGCGGCCCGGTAGGCGAGTTCCTTCGCGTCCTCGCGGTGCGTCCTCGGCCGTCCGCCGATGCCCGCTCGCAACGACCCGTAGGCCAGCGCGCCGATCGGGATCGGCAGCCAGAAGTTGACCAGCCGGTACGCGATCACGCCGACCAGCGCGACGGCGCGCGGCACGCCGAATCCGATCAGCGACGCCGAGAGGACGGCCTCGACGACGCCGAGCCCGCCGGGCGTGATCGGGATCGCGGCGAGGACGTTGGCGAGTCCGTACGAGACGAGCAGCGAGACCGGGTCGACGACGGCCCCGAACGCCGCGAGGAAGATCCACAGGCAGCCGGCGTCGAACAGCCAGTTCGCGGCCGCCCATCCGATCGCGCGCAGCAGCACGGACCGATCGGACAGCATCGCGCGAAGGCGTTCGGCGACGCGATGGACGGCGCGATGCACGCGTTCCTCGTTCAGGAAAGGCGTCTTCCTCGCGATTGCGCGCAGGATCCGCGTCGCGCGCTGCTCGCCGCGCGTGAGCCCGATCACGAGCAGGAAGAAGCCGCCGAGCAGGACGACGCCGACCACCGCCGCGGTCGCGTACACCGGGTTGTAGCCGTGCAAGGGGATCGACGCGACGAGCGCGACCCACAGCATCACGTTGAGCACGACCGCCGAGCCGAGGCTCTGCACCGTGATGCCGAACCCCGCGTCCTCGCCGGACACGCCCTCGTCGCCGAGCAGCTTGAGTCCGAGCCCGCTGCCCGCGGCGGCCCCACCGGGGACGAGATGGCTCACCGCCAGCGTCGCCAGCTGGATCTGCGTCATCCGCGGGAGCCATGGCGCCGACTCCTTCGGCAGGACCGATCGGGCGAGCTGCGCGTACGACAGCACCGCGCCGACCTCGGCGAGCACCGCGGCGACGAGCAGCGCGAGGTTGACGTTCGCGAGCGTTGACAGCGCCCGCCGCGCCCCGGCGAGCTGTGGGATCACGAGGTACTCGACGACGAGCAGGAACGCGAGCAGCGCGACGAACCGGCGGACAGCGCGACGGGGCGAGGAGGTGCGGCGCGTGCTCATGGATCTCGGCGGAAACGGTCGCCGACCCGCGCGGCCGGGGTCCGGGTACGCTCGGCACCATGGCGACCGGCGACCGAGATCCGACGCCGATCCTGACGGCCAGGCTCGAGCTCCGGCCGTTCGCGCCGGGCGACGAGGACGCGATGCTGGAGGTGTTCGGCGACGCCGAGGCGCTCCGGTTCTGGGGCGCCCCGCTCGACCGCGACGCCGTCCACGATCGCATCGCGCACAACCGCGAGCGGGAAGCGCAGGACGGCTTCGCGCGCTGGGCGATCGTGCTCCGCGCGTCCGGCGAGCTGGTCGGTGATGCCGGACTGACGTTGACCGACGTCGACGGCGTCGCCGAGGTCGAGCTCGGCTGGGTGGTCCGCAGCGACCACCACGGCCTCGGCATCGCGAGCGAGGCGGGGAGCGCATGGCTCGGTCACGCGTTCGGCGACCTCGGGCTGGAGCGGATCGTCTCGATGGTCCGTCCGGAGAACGTTGCGTCGCGGCGCGTCGCCGAGAAGCTCGGGATGCGCGTCGAGCGCGAGGCGTCGTGGAACGACGCACCGCACCTGATGTATGTGCTCGCCGGCACGGCTGACGCAGGCATGCCGGCATCGTACGGGTCCCGGGTACGCTTCCCGCAATGAGGACCGACACCGGGTTCGAGCCGATCACCACGGAACGTCTCCTGCTCCGCCGATCGAGGCCCGGGGACGCCGAACGGATCGCCGGCTACCGCAGCGATCCCGACGTGCATCGGTTTCAGGGGTGGGACCGCACCGACGCCGACGGCATCCGTGCCGAGATCGAGGAGATGGCGCGGCGGCTTCCGGGTGAGCCGGGCTGGGTCCAGCTCTCCGTCGAGAAGCGGGAGACGGGCGAGCTGGTCGGCGACGTCGGCCTCAGCCCGGCGGTCGGGGAGCCGGGCGTCATCAAGTTCGGCTACACCGTCGCGCCCGAGTTCCAGCGGCGGGGATATGCCACGGAGGCCGTCCGCGCCCTGGTCGACTACGTGTTCGAGGTGCTCGGCGCCGACGTGATCCGCATCTACGCGGCCGGGGACAACATCGCGTCGCACCGCGTCGCCGAGAAGGCGGGCCTACGTCTCATCGAGCGCTACCGCCACGAGGAGGACGGCGAGGTGTGGTTCGGCGTCCGCTACGAGCTCTCGCGTTCGCGGCGCGCGGGCGCGAGCTGAGCTCACCGAGGAACCACACCCATACGCCGAGCGGCTCGCGGTGCGCCGCGGGAACCGATGCCATGCCCTCTCCTTGCCGTCGTTGCCGTCCCGTCGGTCTTGGTATCGACGCGCGGGCGTGAACCTCCCCGGTCCAACGGCAGGGTTTCGCCGGGTCCGATGGGCCCGGACGATCGTCCTTCCGGTGTGACCGGTCGGCTACCGGCCGGCCGAGACGGCCGGATGATCAGGCGACGGGGGCGCGGGTCTCGGCCCAGCGCTCGGCCCAGGCGCGGAGCTCGTCGACGACGCCGGCGAGGTCGCGTCCCTG
>DATAEU010000067.1:0-11817 GCA_036257835.1 Actinomycetota bacterium
AGGTAGAAGACGAGGCCGAGACCGGTCGCCCGATTCACCGCGAAGGCCCAGCCGCCGATCGTCCGACCTCGCGGGTCGAACCACCCGCTCGGCGACGGCCCAACGCCCTTGCGCAGAACGGGGCCGCGCTCGGCTCGCAGGTCGCGTCGTCCGTCGCCGCTCATCGCGTCTCCTCCGCCGGGGTCGGGATCCGGACGCGGGGGCGCGTGTTGCCGCCGTCGGCCAGGACCCCGCGCAGCCACATGATCCGCTCGGCCGGGAACACGCCGGACGGGCACGCCTGGGTGCACTCGAACGCGGCGTGACAGCGCCAGGCCGCGTTCGGGTCGTCGGCCCACCGCAGGACGGCCGCGGTGTCCGCTCCCCGCGGCTCCTCGACGAGGCGCTGCGCCGTCGCGAGGGCGGCCGGACCGACGTACTCGTCGGTCGTCGCGGCGATCGGACATGCCGACAGGCAGAGGCCGCACTCGATGCAGTCCTCGAACCGCTCGAACCCGTCCATCCCGTCGGGCGCGACGGCGCCCGGGAGGAACTCGCTCGATCGAACGACGGGATGCTGGTCGGGGAAGCGCGCGTAGAACTCGCGCATGTCGAGGACGAGGTCGGCGAGGATCGGGATGTTCGCCTCGGGCTCGACCGTGATCGTCCGGCCGAGGTCCTTCACGAACGTGACACAGCCGAGCGCCTCGTGCCCGTCGATCCGCAGGCCGCACGTCCCGCACGACGCGTGGAAGCACGAATGGCGGATCGCGAGCGTCGGGTCGGCGTGCACCTCGATCCACCGCAGGGCGTCGAGCACGCTGGTGCGCGGTCCGACCGGCACGTCGAACTCGTCGAAGTGCGACTCGGCGTCGCCGCGCTTGTACCGGAAGACGCGGAACCGGCGCGTCTCGGTGAGGGTCGCGTCGCCCTCGAGCTGCCCCGCCGGTCGATCGATCGTCTGCATGTTCACCTCGCGGGCACGTAGTACGCGGTGTGCGGGAGCAGGACGGTGTCGCGCGTCCGGCACTCGGCGTCGATGCCGAGCTTGCGGCACACGACGTCGGCGCAGAGCTGCGCCATGCCGCGCAGCGTCGTCGCCTTGCCCCCGGTGATCGTGACGAACCCCTCGACCCCGTCGGTCTCGGCGTGGTCGAACGTCTTGAAGGTGCGCGACAGCTCGCGCCCCGTGTCCGCCTCTCCGCGCGGGCCGATCAGCGGCCGGGCGGCCGACCACGCGGCCCGGAACGCGGCCCTCCGGACCGCCGGGATCAGCTTCGATCCCTCCTCGAACATCTTCTCGACGTGGTCCTCGGGGACGTTGAGGTCGTCGGGGTCCTCGACCGTCCACGAGCTCGTCCCGACGATCGAGAGCGCGCGCTGCGGCACGACGATGTCGCCGTCGCCCGACTTGTGCATGCGGTTCACGACCATGTTGCAGAGCCGGCCGCGGAGCGCCAGGAGGACGCCGGGCGACGGCCGGATCGGGACGTCGACGCCGGCCATCGCGGCGACCTTCTCGGACCACGGGCCGGTGGCGTTGATCGTGAGGTCCGCGTGGATCTCGCGCTCCTCACGCGTGACGCGGTCGCGGACGGCGGCACCGCTCACGACGCCGTCGTGGGTGAGCAGGCCGACGACCTCGAGGTAGTTGATGAGCGCGGCGCCGCCCTGCTGTGCCGTCGCGAAGAACCGGAGCGGCATGCGCATCGCGTCCATCGTCGCGTCCGGGACGCGGACCGCCGCCTTGAGCTCGGGATTGAGCAGCGGCTCGAGCCGGAGCGCCTCGTCGGGCCGCAGCTCCTGCACCGGGATGCCGCACTCCTTGCACGAGCGGACGAAGTCCTCGTGGTACGCCATGTCCTCGTCGGTGATCGCGACGAAGAGCCCGTCGTTCTCCTCGAACGATCCCGGCGCGATCCGGCGCAGGATCATGTTCTCCTCGATGCACTCGACCGCCGACTCCTTGTCGCCGACGGCATATCGTGCACCCGAGTGCAAGAGACCGTGATGCCGGCCGGTCGTTCCCGAGGTGAGCTCGCCGCGCTCGACGAGCGTCACCTTCAGCCCGCGCAACGTGAGGTCGTGAGCGAGCGCGCCGCCTGTGCCGCCGCCCCCGACGATCAGGACGTGCGCGGGCGCGGGCGAGCTCACGAGTCAGTCCTCGTCGCTGCCCTTGTCCTCGCCCTCCTCTTGGCCCCGGGCGAAATCGGGTCTCACGCTCTCGTCGTGCTCGCCCTCCTCCTGCCCGCGAGCGAAGTCGGACCGAGCGTTTTCGTGCTCCTCGTCGTCTTCCTGTCCGCGAGCGAAATCGGGCTTGGCCTTCTCGTGCTCCTCCTCGTCCTCCTGACCGCGAGCGAAATCGCCGCCGTGCGGTTCGCGTTCCATCGCGCTCCCTCCGCGTGCCGATAGCCGGTCGAGGGCCGGCGCGGGCGGCCGGCCCCCTCGACCCCGGTGCTACCCGACCCAGTCGAACGTCCGGGTCACGGCCTTCTTCCACTGACCGTACTCGCGTTCGCGCTCGGCCGCGTCCATCTTGGGGCTCCAGTCCTTGTCCTTGCCCCAGTTCTGTCGCAGGTCCTCGTATGAGTTCCAGAACCCGACCGCGAGGCCGGCGGCGTACGCGGCGCCGAGCGCCGTGGTCTCGGCCACCATCGGCCGGATCACGGGGACGCCGAGCACGTCGGCCTGGAACTGCATCAGCAGGTCGTTGTAGACCATGCCGCCGTCGACCTTGAGCTCCTTCAGCTTAACGCCGGAGTCCGCCTCCATCGCGTCGAGCACCTCGCGGGTCTGCCACGCGGTCGCCTCGAGGGCGGCACGCGCGAAGTGCCCCTTGTTGACGTAGCGCGTGAGGCCGGCGATCACGCCGCGCGCGTCACCGCGCCAATAGGGGGCGAACAGGCCCGAGAACGCCGGCACGAAGTACATGCCGCCGTTGTCCTCGACCGTCTTTGCCAGATCCTCCACCTCGGCCGACGTCTTGATGAGGCCGAGGTTGTCCCGGAGCCACTGCACGAGCGCACCGGTGATGGCGATGGAGCCCTCCAGGCAGTAGATCGCCGGCTGGTCGCCGAGCTTCCACCCAAGCGTCGTGAGCAGCCCGCTCTTGGACGGGACGATGTCCGTCCCGGTGTTCAGGAGCATGAAGTTGCCCGTCCCGTAGGTGTTCTTGGCGTCGCCGATGTCGTACGCCGCCTGGCCGAACGTCGCGGCCTGCTGATCGCCGAGGTCGCCCGCGACCGGGATGCCGGCCAGGACGCCCTTGGCGGTGCCGTAGACCTCGGACGACGGCCGGATCTTGGGCAGCATCGACCGCGGGATGCCGAAGGCCTTCAGCTGGCCCTCGTCCCAGTCGAGCTTCTCGAGGCTCATCAGCATCGTCCGGCTGGCGTTCGACACGTCGGTGACGTGACGCCCGCCGTCAGTGCCGCCGGTGATGTTCCAGATAACCCACGTGTCGATGTTGCCGAAGACGAGGTCCCCAGCCTCGGCCTTCGCGCGGGCGCCCTCCACGTTGTCGAGGACCCACTTCACCTTCGTCCCGGAGAAGTAGGTGGCGAGCGGCAGACCCGTGGTCTCGCGGAACCGGTCCTGACCGCCGTCCCTCGACAGCTCGGTGACGATGTCCTGGGTCCTCGTGTCCTGCCAGACGAGCGCGTTGTACACCGGCTGGCCGGTGTTGCGGTCCCAGACGACCGTCGTCTCTCGCTGGTTGGTGATGCCCACGGCCGCGAGGTCGCTCGCCTCGATGTTGGCCTTCTTGAGGCCCGCCTCGATGACCTCGTCCATCCGGGTCAGGATCTCCTTCGGGTCGTGCTCCACCCAGCCCGGCTTCGGATAGATCTGCTGGTGCTCCCGCTGGTCGACCCCGACCACATTGCCCGAGTGGTCGAAGATCATGAAGCGGGTGCTCGTGGTGCCTTGGTCGATCGCACCTACGTAGTCCGCCATCGGACCTCCTTCTTGTCTCTCTCGGGGGGACTACCGCTCGCGCATCCGCGCTCGCTACTTGAGTCCCCCCGAACCCCCCGTCCTTCAGGGTGGTGGCGAAGGGTCGTGGCACTTCTTCTTCAGGCCTCATACCTCCTTAATTCGTGAGCGTGTCTGCGGCGGTTCGCAACAGCAGGTACGAGGACGTGGCGCCCGGGTCCTGGTGTCCGGCGCTCCGCTCGCCGAGGTAGCTCGCGCGGCCCTTGCGTGCGACGAGCGGGATGGTGGCCTTCATGCCGTCCTCGGCCGCGGCCGCCGACGCGCGCAGCGCGTCGGCGAACGACGAGCCGTCGGCGATCGCGGCGTTGAGCCCGTCGAGCGCGGGCAGCAGCGCGTCGAGCATCGTCTTGTCGCCCGGCTCGGCCTTGCCCCGCATCTTCACGCCCTCGATGCCCTTGGCCAACGCATCCGCCCAGTCCTTCGGCTCGAGCTCGGCCTTGCCCGTCGCCGCCGCGCCCATCTGCATGAACAGCGTGCCGTACAGGGGGCCGCCGGCGCCGCCGACGGTCGAGACGAGCGTCATCCCGACCGTCTTCAGCAGTGCCCCGACGTCGCCCTCCGGTGCGCTGTCCAGCTTCCCGAGCACGGCTCGCATGCCGCGGTCCATGTTGATCCCGTGGTCGGCGTCGCCGATCGCCGAGTCGAGCTCGGTCAGATACGTCTTGTTTTCGCCGATCACGGCCGCGAACGAACGGACCCACGCGACGACCCGGTCGAACGGGACCGTCACCAAACCTCCTTCCCCGTCTTCGTCTCGCCCTACGGTCCGCTCACGCGCCCCAGCGCAGTCCCGGTGTCTTGACCGGCGCGTCCCACAGCTTCGTGAGCTCGTCGTCGAGCTTCAGCAGCGTGATCGAGAAGCCGGCCATCTCGAGCGACGTGATGTACGGACCGATCAGGTTGCGGGTGATGGCGATCCCACGTCCATCGAGGTACCGGCGCAGCTCGTTGAAGACGATGTAGAGCTCGATCAGCGGCGTGCCGCCCATGCCGTTCACGAACGCCAGCACGTTGTCCCCGCGCTGGTACGGGACGTCCTCGACGACGGCGACCGCCATCATCTCCACGATGTCGTGGACCGGCTTGAGCTTCATGCGTTCGCGGCCCGGCTCACCGTGGATGCCGATCCCGATCTCCATCTCGTCCTCGCCGAGTTCGAAGGTCGGTTTCCCGGCCGCCGGCACCGTGCACGACGTGAGCGCCATACCCATGCTGCGCCCGTTCGCGTTCACGTGTCGCGCGATCTCGGCGACCTCCTTGAGCGGCCGCTTCTCCTCGGCCGCCGCGCCGGCGATCTTCTCCATGAGGACCGTCGTGCCGACGCCGCGGCGTCCGGCCGTGTAGAGGCTGTCCTGCACCGCCACGTCGTCGTCGACCAGCACGGACTCGACCTCGATGCCCTCCGACCGGGCCAGCTCGGCCGCCATGTCGAAGTTCATGACGTCGCCCGTGTAGTTCTTGACGATGTGCACGACGCCGGCGCCGCCGTTCACGGCTTTCGTCGCCTCGAGCATCTGGTCCGGCGTCGGCGAGGTGAACACCTCGCCCGGACACGCGGCGTCCAGCATGCCCATCCCGACGAACCCGCCGTGCATCGGCTCGTGCCCGGACCCGCCGCCCGACACCAGCGCCGGCTTGCCCTGGACGGGCGCGTCGGCACGAGTGACGAAGTTCGGGTCGAAGTGCACCTTGACGAGGTCCGGGTGCGCCGCCGCGATGCCCTCCAGCTCCTCGCGGACGACGTCCTCGGCCCTGTTGATGAGCTTCTTCATCTCCTGCGATCACCTCCCGGTGATGCGGACCGTCCGCCGTTGATGCGGACGCGTCGTGTCAGAACTTCAGGTCGAACGCCCACTTGGCGAGGAACCCGCCGATGACGCCGCCGATGATCGGCCCCACGACCGGGATCCAGCTGTACGCCCAGTCCGAGTCGCCCTTGCCGGCGATCGGCAGAATGAAGTGCATGATCCTCGGCCCGAGGTCTCGCGCCGGGTTGATCGCGTATCCCGTCGGCCCACCGAGCGACAGGCCGATCACCAGCACGAGGAGGCCGACTGGGAGTGCGCCGGTCGCGAGTGCGCCGCCGACCGACATCCCGGATGCACCGCTCACGACGAACCCGCCGCCCAGCTTGATCGCGATCGCCGCGACCCCGAACACCAGCATCGCGGTCCCGACCACCTCGGTGATGACGTTCGAGACCGTGTTCCGGATCGCCGGCCCGGTCGAGAACACCGCCAGCTTCAGGCCCTTGTCCTCCGTCTCGGCCCAGTGGGGCAGGTAGGACAGGTACACGAGCGTGGCGCCGATGAACGCGCCGATGAACTGCCCGGCGATGAGCTTGGGCACGTCGGCCCAGTCGGTCGCGCCGATCGCGGCGAGGCCGATCGTGACCGCCGGGTTGAGATGCGCGACGCCGCCGGTGACGGCCAGGCTCGTGATGACGCCCATGAAGACGGCCATCGCCCACGCCCACGTGATGACGATCCATCCGCCGTTCTGCGCCTTCGACCGGTTCAACAGGACGCCGGCGACGACACCGTCGCCGAGCAAGATCAGCACTGCGGTTCCGACGACTTCACCTGCGAACATCTTGCCAACCACCCCCCGTGGGAGACGAGCAGAACGACCGTTGCGGTCCCGGCCTCGAAGGCCTCCGGCGCGCCGGCGGCTGCACCTCCTTTCGCGAAGACGGTTGCCTTGCGAGCAAAGCCCGTTCGGCGGAATCCGTCAAATCGCTGCCGGGACCGTCGCCGAGCCTAGATACGCGGACGATGTTCGGTATCGCCGAACGACCCGGGTCCCGAGCGCCGGGCGGCCTGGGCGGTTGACACACCGGCCGCACCCGCCCATCGTTCGGCCGTGACCCGCTCGAACCGCCCGATATCGGCGAGCGCCGGCCTCGACCGCGCCTTCGTCGTCCGCTGGATCGAGGCGGCGGCCTCGTCGATCCACGAGCAGCGCGACCACTTGACACAGCTGGACGCGGCGATCGGCGACGCCGATCACGGGATCAACCTGGACCGCGGGTTCGAGGCGGGGCTGGCTCGTGTCCGCGACTCCGACGCGCTGCCGCCGGGCCGGCTGCTGCAGTTGGTCGGCGAGACGCTGATCCTGTCGGTCGGCGGCGCCGCCGGTCCCCTCTACGGGTCGTGCCTGCGGGAGGTCGGCCGCAGTCTCGGCGAGGACGAGGCGTTCGACGCGGAGGCGCTGCTCGTCGCCCTGCGGGCGGGCCTCCAGGAGATCGTCCGGCTCGGAGCGGCGGCAGAAGGCGACAAGACGATCGTCGACGCGTACGCGCCGGCGCTGTCGGCCATGGAGCGCGCGCTCCGCGCCGGCCGGGGCGCCGCCGCGTTCACCAATGCGCGGGAAGCGGCAGAGGCCGGGATGCGCGCGACGATCCCGCTGGTCGCGCACCGCGGTCGCGCCTCCTACCTCGGCCCCCGGAGCGCGGGACACCAGGATCCTGGCGCGACCTCGACCGCACTGCTGTTCGGCGCGCTCGAGGCCGCGGTCCGGCCGGCGGCGGAGCGATCTGCGTGATCCGCTCGGTCGTCCGCGCCGGGCAGATCCTGAAGGAGCTGGGGTCGGGCGCACCGCGGCTCGGCGTGACCGAGCTGTCGGAGCGGCTCGCGATGCCGAAGGCGACTGTGTACGGGCTGCTCCGCGCGCTCGAGCAGGAAGACCTCGTCGAGCGCGACGCCGAGACGGGCAAGTACCGGCTCGGGCCGGCCGTGGTGCAGCTCGGGAACGCGTACCTCGACGGCAACGAGCTGCGGGCGCGCTCGTTGCTGTGGGCCGACTCGCTCGCGGCGCGAGTCGTGGAGGCTGTCCGCGTGGGCGTCCTCGTCGGCGCGAACGTCGTCGTCGTCCATCACGTCTTCCGTCCGGACGACTCGGTGCAGATGCTCGAGGTGGGGGCGGCGATCCCGTGGCACGCATCCGCGCTCGGCAAGGCGATCGTCGCGCACCTCGACCCGGCGGATCGGGCCGCCCTGCTGGAGGGTGGCCTTCCCACGCTTACGGGGTGGACGATCGTCGAGCCCGAACGGCTTGCGGCGTCGCTCGCGCAGGTCGGGCGGGTCGGCTTCGCGGTCGAGGACCAGGAGGCGGTCGTCGGAGAGGCGGAGATCGCCGCGGCCGTCTTCGGCCGCGAGGGCGTCGTTGGCGCGATCGGCGTGGCGGGACCGGCCGAGCGGCTGATCGGCGAGGGGCCGCACTCGGACGTGCTGGCCGCCGTCCGCGAGATCGCGCGCCGCGTCTCCAAGGACATGGGTGCGCGCGCGAGCGCCGTGCCGCACCGGCACTGAACGACCTCCCGCGCGGCCGGACCGCGCGCCGTCGGCCGGCGCGCGGCTGGGATGATGCGCGCATGTCCCGGCGCCAGCTCGCGCTGCTCGCGACCGGCGTCGTCGCGGTCGCGTTCTCCTCCATCTTCATCCGGCTCGCGGACGCGCCGGCGCTCTCGATCGCCTTCTATCGGAACGCGATCGCGGCGCTCGTCGTCGTGCCGCTGGCGCTGGCGGGGCATCGCGATGAGCTGCGGGCGCTCACGCGCAGGCAGTGGGCGGTGGCCGTCCTGGCAGGCGCGTTCCTCGCGGTGCACTTCGCGCTGTGGGTGCCCTCGCTCGAGTACACCTCGGTCGCCGCGAGCACGGTCCTCGTGACGACGCAGGCGGTCTGGGTCGCGTTGCTCGGGCGGGCGCTCGGCGAATCGGTGTCGCGCCGTGGCGTCCTGGGCATCGCGCTGTCGCTGGTCGGGGCGGTCGTCATCTCGGGCGGCGACCTGGGGCTGTCGCGCCGAGCGGCGTTCGGGGACGTGCTTGCGCTGCTCGGCGCGGTCGCGGCGGCGGCGTACTTCCTGTCGGGCCGGAGCGTGCGCCGGCGCCTCTCGCTAGTGCCTTATGTCGCGATCGCGTACGCCACGTGCGCGGCGCTGCTCGCAGTCGTTGTCGGCGTCTCGGGCGAGCGGTTCACCGGCTTCCCGGTCGAGGCATGGATCCTCTTCGTCCTGATGGCGTTGATCCCGCAGTTCCTCGGGCACACCGTGTTCAACTTCCTGTTGGCCGAAGTAGAGGCGTCGGTGATCGCGATCGCCGTCACGGGGGAGCCGGTCGGGGCGACGCTGCTCGCACTGGCATTCTTCGGCGAGGTCCCACGGTGGACCGCGTTCGCCGGGGGCGCGCTGATCCTCGCCGGGATCTACGTGACGATCTCGTCGGCGTCTCGCCGGCGCGCCCCGGAGCTCGCAGCGATCGAGTGACTCGGTAGTCTCGGCGCATGCCGCAGCCACCCGAGATCGTCACGATCGAGGACTACGAGCGCATCGCGCGACAACGCCTGCCGGCCGACACGTGGGAGTACTACGCGGGCGGCGCCGGCGACGAGTGGACGCTGGCCGAGAACCGCCGGGCGTTCGGCCGGTGGGTGATCCGCCCGCGGATGCTCGTGACCGCGCGCGAGCGCGACCTGTCGACCGCGATCCTCGGGCAGGACGTCTCGATGCCGGTCCTGATCGCGCCGTGGGCGTATCAGCGGCTGGCGCACCCGGAGGGCGAGATCGCGACGGCGCGCGCCGCGGCGCGCGCCGGAACGATCATGGCGGTGTCGACGACCGCGGTCGCGCACGCGGAGGAGATCGCCGGGGCCTCCGGGGCGACGAAATGGTGGCAGCTGTACGTGTTCGCCGACCGCGGCGCCACGGCGGAGATGCTCCACCGCGTCGCGTCAGCCGGCTACCGCGCGATCGTCATGACGACGGACTTCCAGGAAGGCGGCCTGCGGTACGGTCTGATGCGCTCGGGTTGGGAACCGCCGATCGAGATGGGGTACACCGACCTGACGTTCGACCCGGAGCTCTCGTGGGACGACGTCACGTGGGTGCGCGAGCAGACCGGCGGCCTCCCCCTGATCCTCAAGGGCATCCTGACTGCCGAGGACGCGCGTCTCGCGGCCGATGCGGGCGCCGACGCCGTCGTCGTGTCGAACCACGGCGGGCGGCAGCTCGACCACGCGCCGGCTTCGATCACCGTCCTGCCCGAGGTCGTCGATGCCGTCGGTGGGCGGCTGCCGGTGCTGCTCGACAGTGGGGTCCGGCGCGGCGGTGATGTGTTCGTCGCGCTCGCGCTCGGCGCCGCGGCGGTGCTCGTCGGCCGGCCGATCGCATGGGGTCTGGCCGCGCGCGGCGAGGAAGGCGTGGTCGATGTGCTCGAGATCCTGCGCGCCGAGCTCGACAACGTGATGGCGTTGTCCGGGTGCAACCGGATCGCCGACATCACGCGCGCGCATGTCGCGCGGGCCGAGTGACGGGCCACCGCCCGACTGCGACCATGACGCCGATGGCCGGCATCGATCTCCACGCGCATTCGAACCGCTCAGACGGCACGTTCACGCCCGAGGAGGTCGTCCGGCTCGCCGCCGAGCGCGCGCTCGACGTCGTCGCGCTGACGGACCACGACACCACCGACGGCCTCGAGGAGGCCGCGGCGACCGGTCGGGAGGTCGGCGTCGAGGTCGTCCCAGGGGTCGAGTTCTCCGCCGAGTACCTCGGCACCAGCATCCACGTCCTGTGCTATTGGCCCGACGTCGCCAACCGCGGCCTGCGCGAGGAGCTCCGGCGGCTGCGCGACACGCGGCTGCGGCGTGGCGAGCTGATGGTCGAGAGGCTCCGGGCGCTGGGCCTGCCGATCTCGTTCGGGCGCGTCCGCGAGATCGCCCAGGGAGGGAACATCGTGCGTCCGCACGTGGCGCAGGCGATGGTCGAGGCCGGCATCGTCGAGACCGAGAAGGACGCGTTCGACCGGTACATCGGCGACGGCGGCCCGGCGAGCGTTCCCAAGCACGCGCTCGATCCCGTCGACGCCGTCGGGCTGATCGACCGCGCGGGCGGCGTCTGCGTGCTGGCGCACCCAGGCATGTGGGGCGATCAGACCTCGGTGCCCGACGAGCTCATCGAGCGGATGGCGGCGGCCGGCATGGCCGGGCTCGAGGTCGACCACTGCGACCACACGCCCGAGCAACGCGAGTACTACGGTGCGCTGGGTGACCGGTTCGGACTGATCCGCACCGGGGGGTCCGACTGCCACGGGGCCCGGTACGACCCGGTCCGCCTCGGCTCCGCGCTCACCTCGGCGGAGTCGTTCGCGGCGCTCCGCGAGCGCGCGCGTCGTCCTGCACCGCAGCACCCGTAGCCCGCCGTCGAGCCGAGCGGGGGACTCCGTAGGATGCGTTTGGTGGCGCTCGAGGTCGTCTTCCTGGACATCGGCGGGGTGATGTACCGAGACGAGGGATACCGGGACGCGCTGCGACGAGCCCTGGGCGAGCTCGGCGGCACCTTCTCGGAGGGCGAGTTCGAGGCCGAGTACGACGCGTGCCGCGCCGCGCAGTCCGGTTCGTTCCGCGCCCGGCTCACGCGCCGGTTCCTCGGTCCGGACGCCGACGTGGCCGAGGTCGAGCGACACGCCGAGCGGTGGTGGCGGTACGCGGAGGAGGACCTCGAGCCCGACGTCGTCCCCACGCTCGAACGCCTCGGGGCAATGTACCGGCTGGGGATCATCGCGAACCAGCCGAGCGTCGTGCGCGAGGCGATGGCGCGCGACGGGCTCGACCGGTTCTTCGATGTGTGGGCGGTCTCGGCCGATGTCGGGTTCGATAAGCCGGACCCGCGGCTGTTCGCGCACGCCGTCGCCGAGGCCGGCGTCGAGCCCGCGGCCGCCGCGATGGTGGGGGACCGGCTCGACTACGACGTCCGTCCGGCGCGCGAGGCCGGCATGCACGCCGTGTGGATGCTGCGGGGCGAGGCGCCCGACGAGCCCTCCCCGGAGCAGCTCGCGGAGGCCGATGCGG
>DATAEU010000001.1:0-3461 GCA_036257835.1 Actinomycetota bacterium
CCGCTACGGGGACCCACGCCTTCGCGAGGAGCTCGCCGTCAAGCAGGTGCCGGGCGTCGAGGTAACGGTGGTCGACTTCGACCTGACGCGCCACGAGGACTACCTGCGGACGCGGCTGTCGACGACCGACCTGCTCATCGATGCGACCCATCGCGAAGACCCCACGCGGCCGGTCGTCCCGAACCGGTGGCTCGCGGACCTGCCGGACGACGCCGTGATCCTCGATCTCGCGGCGGACCCCTACCAGTTCGACCTGGAGCCGCCGTTCGTGAAGGGCATCGAGGGGGTGCCGCACGGCGACCTCGACCGGTACGTCTTCCTGCCGGACGATCCGGCGTACGACGCGCTCGAGGGGCGCGTCGAGACGAAGAACCGCCGCGTGGCGTTGTCCTGCTACTCCTGGCCTGGCCTTCGGCCGCGGATGTGCATGCAGCGGTATGGCGAGCAGCTGGAACCGGTCATGGAGCTGATCCTGTCCAAGCCCGCGGACGGCTGGGACGGCGACGGTGGCTCGCACATCGAGCGCGCCGTCGCCAGGGCGGAGGTGACACGATGGGCGGAGCTTCACGGACTCGCATGAGCTTCGGGTTCCCGCGGATGCACCGGGAGGCGGCCGAACGTCGAGACTTCCTGCCGCCGCTCGTCGCCGCGCTCGCCGCGCGCGGGTTCGAGGTGGTCGTCGAGCGCACGATCGGCTCCGGCATGGGGCTGGGCGACCACGACTACCTGGCCGCGGGAGCGCGCATCGGGGGCGAGGCCGAGGCGTACGCGCAGGACGTGGTCGTGATCCTTCGGTCGCCGGCACGCTTCGATCTGATCAGACCCGGAACGACCCTCGTGTCGATGCTGCACTTCCCGACGCGACCGCAGCGCGTCGCGGATCTCGTCGAGCGCGGCATCGAGGCGATCAGCCTCGATTCGATCGAGCACGACGACGGCACCCGGCTCGTCGTCAACGCGCGCGCCGTGGCGTGGAACGGCGTGGAGGCCGCGTTCAAGGCGCTCGCTCGGACCTGGCCGGCGCTCGAGACGAGGGACCGCCGGCCGGTGCGCGTCCTCGTGATGGGGGCCGGGCAGATCGGCAAGCACGCCGTCGAGGCGGCCACGAAGTACGGCGACGTATTCCGCGCCGCGTGGTACGGCGCGCTCGGGCTGCCCGGCGTCGAGGTGATCGCGATCGGGCGGAACCTCACGGGCTCGCCCGAGTACCTGCGCGAGCGACTCGCCGACGTCGACGTCCTCGTCGACGCCACGCAGCGGGACGACGCCTCGAGGCCGATCGTGCGGAACGCGTGGCTCGGGGGCATGCCGCCCCACGCGATCGTGTGCGACCTGGTCGTCGATCCCTACCTGCTCGACGCCGACCCGCCGACGGTTCGCGGGGTCGAGGGCATCCCGCAGGGCGACCTCGACCGCTTCGTCCTGGGCGTCGACGATCCCGCGTGGGACCGGGTTCCGCCCGGGATCCCGAGGGCGGAGCGACGCACCGTCGCGTCGTGCTACTCGTGGCCCGGGGTGCATCCGCGCGAGTGCATGGAGCTGTACGGACGCCAGCTCGAGCCGTTGCTGGTGACGCTCGCCGAGCGCGGCGGGCCGCGAGGCCTGCGCGCCGACGGGACGCCGGCCGAGCGCGCGCTCCGACACGCCTCGCTGCGCGTATGGGTCGACCGGCCGGCGGACCTCGTCGTCCTCTGAGCGGTACCCGCGCGCCCGCTACGCGCGAGGCTCGACCGGTGAGCCGCGCCAGTCGTACGGGCTGGAGTAGTTGACGACGGCCTTCATGTAGTTCGAGCGCTCGAACGCGTCGGGATCGGGCGTCGAGGCCTGACTCACGCTGCCCTTGGCCTGCTCGAGCGAGACGTACTCGTGCTCCTCTAGCCACGTCCGCACGCCGGCGAGGACGTCCGCGAGGCGCTGGGGGCCGTGGTGGAACAGCGCCGAGGCCATCATCGTCACGTCCGCGCCCGCCAGGATGAGCTTGGTCGCGTCCTGCCACTGGTGGACGCCGGTCGTGGCGGCGAGGGACGCACGCACGCGGCCCTTGAGGATGGCGATCCACCGGAGGGGCAGCCGGAGCTCCTCGGAGGTGGACAGGTGCAGCGTGGGATCGACCTGCAGGGTCTCGAGGTCGATGTCCGGCTGGAGGAACCGGTTGAACAGCACGAGCCCGTCGGCGCCCGAGGCGACGAGGCCGCGGGCCATGTTCGCGAACGCGGTGAAGAACGGGCCGACCTTGACGGCGAGCGGGATCGAGACGGAGCCGCGAACCTCGCGAACGAGGTCGAGGTAGCGGGCCTCAATCGCCGCCGACGTGTCCTCGGGGTCGGCGGCCACGATGTAGACGTTCAGCTCCAGCGCGTCGGCGCCCGCGTCCTGGATCAGCTTGGCGTAGCGGACCCAGCCACCGCTCGACGAGCCGTTGAGCGATCCGATCACCGGGATCTGCAGCTCGCGCTTGGTGTCCTCGAGATGCCGCAGGTACGAGTCGGGACCCGTGTTGTAGTCCTCGAGCTCGGGGAAGTACGAGGCCGCCTCGGGGTTGAACTCGGTCCCCGCCTCGAGGAAGCGATGGATCGAGAGCTCCTCGTGCTCGATCTGCTCCTCGAACAGCGACTGCATCACGACCGCGGACGCTCCCGCGTCCTGGAGCCGCTTCAGCGTGTCGATCCGCGACGAGAGCGTCGAGGCCGAGGGAACCACCGGCCCCGAGAGCTCGAGCCCGAGGTAGCGGGTGCGCATGTCGACGCTCACGGCTGCACCTCCTCCGCGGCCTTGCCGTCGCCCGACGGGCCGCGGCCGTTCGCGACCTCGGCCACCGGCATCTCGCCGGGCGCCACGCGTTCGACGCCGGCGAGCTGCTCGTAGAAGTGCCACCGCTCGTCGACGTCGTCCTGCGCGAGCCGCAACAGCTCCTCGGCGTCCTCGGGGCGCGTCCGTTGGAGCATCGCGAAGCGCGCCTCCTTGCTCTCGAAGTCCCGCAGCGCAAGCGTGGGCTTCTTGCTGTCGAGCTGGAACGGATGGTCGTCCGCCGCCGCGTGCCGCGGGTCGTACCGGTACAGCGGCCAGTAGCCGCTGCGGACGGCCTCGAGCTGGTGGCTCATCGAGGTCGCCATGTCGATGCCGTGCTCGATGCACGTGCTGTACGCGATGACGATCGCCGGTCCGTCGTACGCCTCGGCCTCGAGGAGCGCCTTGATCGTCTGCATGTTGTCGGCGCCGATCGCGATGTGAGCGACGTAGACGTTGCCGTAGTCCGCCGCGATCATCCCGAGATCCTTCTTGCCGATGGGCTTTCCGGCCGCGGCGAACTTGGCGACGGCGCCGCGCGGCGTCGACTTCGACGCCTGGCCGCCCGTGTTCGAGTAGACCTCCGTGTCGAGGACCAGGACCTTCACGTTGCGGCCGGAGGCCAGGACGTGGTCGAGGCCGCCGAACCCGATGTCGTACGCCCACCCGTCGCC
>DATAEU010000008.1:0-24878 GCA_036257835.1 Actinomycetota bacterium
TCGCGTTCAGCGACCGGATCGCCTGTTCCAGCCGCTGGATCTGCCGGGCCTGGCCCTCGAGCACGCCGCGGAGCACGTCGTCCATCTGGATCGGTCCGTTCGGCTCCTTCGGGCGGCGGCCGCTGCCCATCGCCGAGAACAAGAGGGCCAGTCCGCCGAGACCGAGCGCGATGAGGACCAGGAGCGTCAGCGTCTTGTCGGAGAAGATCATCGCTGCGTCGTCGCGGGCGGGGCTGGGAACGTCGAAACGGCGTTCTACCTGGGCTTACGGGGGCCGAGCAAGGGCCGCATCATATACGATGCTCGTCCCCGTGGACGAACGAACGCTCGCCGAGCTGCTCGATCGCGTCGCGGCCGGCGAGGTGCCCGTCGACCGAGCCGTCCGCGATCTGCGCGCGCCGGCGTACGAGGCGCTCCCCGACGCGACCGTCGATCACCACCGCGAGCTGCGGACCGGCCAGGCCGAGGCCGTCTACGGACCGGGCAAGACGCCCGAGCAGGTCCGCGACGTGGCCGAGGCGCTGGTCGCGCGCGCGAGCGGAGCCGTCTTCGTCACCAAGGCCACGCCCGAGCAGTTCCACGCCGTGCTCGAGCGCGTTCCCTCGGCCACGTACCGGCTCCGGTCCCGGCTGGTGGTCGCCAAGGGCGCCGAGGTTCGGACTCCGCTCGGCTCTGTCGCCGTCGTGTCGGCGGGGACGACCGACCTCCCGATCGCTGAGGAGGCGGCCGAGACGGCCAAGGCGCTCGGCCTCGACGTGCGCATCGTCGCGGACGTCGGCGTCGCGGGCATCCAGCGGGTGCTCGACCGCGCGCCGGACATCGATGCCGCCAACGTGGTCGTGGTCGCGGCCGGGATGGAGGGCGCGCTGCCCTCGGTCGTCGCCGGGCTCACGCGCCGCCCCGTGATCGCCGTGCCGACGAGCGTCGGGTACGGGGCGTCGTTCGACGGGCTGGCCGCGCTGCTCTCGATGCTGAACAGCTGCGCCCCCGGCGTGAGCGTCGTGAACATCGACAACGGGTTCGGCGCCGCGCTCGTCGCCCACCGCATCGTGCGGGCGCGCGCCTAAGGATCGGGCCGAAGGATCGCGCATGAGGATCGCCTACTTCGACTGCTTCGCCGGCATCTCGGGAGACATGGCGCTCGCCGCGCTCATCGACGCCGGCGCCGACTTCGACGTGATCCGCGAGGAGCTCGCCAAGCTTCCGCTCGAGCCGTTCGACCTCGAGCTCGAGGACGCCGAGACGGCGGGGCTCCACGGCCGACGGATCGTCGTTCGCGCGTCGGAGGGCTCCGTGATCCGCACGTACGCCAGCATCCGGACACTCCTCCTCGGCGCCGGACTGCCGCCGGCGGCGTCCGGGCTCGCACAGCGCATCTTCCGGCGGCTCGCCGAGGCCGAGGCGAGGGTGCACCGCAAGGAGGTCGACCTCGTGACGTTCCACGAGATCGGCGCTGTGGACTCGATCGTGGACATCACGGGCTCCGCCCTCGCGCTCACGATGCTCGGCGCGGACCGCGTGTTCGCGTCGGCCATCCCGACGGGGATGGGGATGACGCGGACCGAGCACGGAGCGATGCCGATCCCGGCGCCCGCGGTGGTCGAGCTCCTCCGCGGGGCCCCCCTGTTCTCGCGCGGGGTGCCGTTCGAGCTCGTCACCCCGACCGGCGCCGCGATCCTCGCCGCCACGGTCGAGGGGTACGGCGAGATCCCGGCGATGCGGATCGCCGGCGTCGGGTACGGCGCCGGGACGCATGAGTTGGGATTCCCGAACCTCCTGCGCGTCCTGATCGGCGAGGAGGTGCGCGGCCGGGGCGCCACGGAGCCGGCCGAGGCCGACGCCGTCGTCGGGACCGGCGAGCTGGTCCTGGAGACGAACGTCGACGATCTCTCGCCCGAGGTCACGGCGTACGTGCTCGAGGAGCTAATCGCGGCGGGCGCGCAGGACGCCTGGCTCGTCCCAATCGTGATGAAGAAGGGTCGTCCGGCGGTGACGATCTCGGTGCTGTGCTCCGCCGATCGCGCGGACGCGTTGCGCCGCATCCTGTTCCGCGAGACGGGCACGCTCGGCGTCCGCGCCGCGCCGGTCCTGAAGACGGCGCTCGAACGAACGGTCACCAAGGTCGAGACCCGCTTCGGCGCGGTCGCGGTCAAGCTCGGCGTCCTCGACGGGCGAACGGTCTCGCTCGCGCCCGAATACGAGGACTGCGCCCGCGTCGCGCGAGAGGCCGGGGTGCCGCTCAAAGACGTGTACGACGACGCGGCCCGGCTCGCCGCGGCCGAGCACGATCTCGACCGGTGACCTCCACCGGCGCGGCCGCGGCGTCGAGGCCTCCACGACGGCGCTCGGGGCGTCCGGCGATGGCCGCGGTGGCATCCGAGCCGGTCGTGTGTCATAAGGACTGAGGTGAGCCTGGACCCCAACGCCGACCGCCGCGACGCGATCCCCGAGGCCGCGACTAGCGCGCCTCCCGCGCACGGACCGCTCGTCACGGGCCTCGAGCTCGTCGTCGTCCTTCCGACGCTGACGTTCCTCGCGGCCTGGCTGATCCGCCACCCCGGCGACATCACGGTCGGCGTGGGGTTCTTCGCCGTCTCGATCGCGATCATCGACCTGATCCCGGTTCCGGCGTGGTCGGGGCTTCAGCTCTCGGTCAGCTTTCCCGTGGTGCTCGCCGCGGCCGTCTTGTTCCCGCCGCCGATCGCCGGCGCGATCGCGCTAGTCGGATCGTGCGACCCGCGCGAGTTTCGCGGCCAGATCGCGGTCATGCGCGCTGCATACAACCGGTGCCAGATCGCGCTGTCGACGATGGCGGCCGCGTGGGTGTTCCAACGGATCGCGACGCTCGAATCGCCGTGGACCAGGATCGTGCCCGGCATCCTGCTCGCGGCGGTCGTCGGCTACACGCTGAACGCGCTCTCGGTCGCCGTGTACCTCGCCGCCGAGCAGAGGATCTCCGTCGTGCGCGTGCTCGCGCGCATGCACGGCGGCGCGCCGTATGAGTTCCTGCTGTCCTACCTCGGACTCGGTTTGCTCGGCGCCGTCGTGGCTCGGTTCTACCGCGACGAGGGATCGTGGTCGGTCGCCGTGCTGCTGGCACCGCTGGTGTTCGCGCGGCAGATGTACTTCCGCAGCCGCTCGCTCGCCGACCGCCTCGCCGAACAGAACCGCATCCTCGCCGACCAGGCCGGCAAGCTCGAGCAGCTGCTCGAGAAGGAGCACAACACGGTCGACGAGCTGCGCGAGCTCAACCGCATGAAGAACGAGTTCGTCGCCGTCGTCTCCCACGAGCTCCGGACGCCCGTGACGGCGCTGATCGGGTACGCGAAGACGCTGCAGCAGCCAAGCTTCGCCGAGGACCCCGACCTGCGTCAGGAGTTCCTCGAGCGGATGGAGCGCCAGGGCGATCGGCTCGTCCGGCTCGTCGAGAACCTGCTCACCGCCGCTCGGATCGAGAGCCGGCAGCTCCCCGTCCAGATTGCCCGCGTGCGGTTCGACGACCTCGTCCGAGACATCGTCGAGGGGCTCGGAGCGGAGGCCGAGCGCGTGAAGGTCGACGTCCCGGAGGATCTTCCGGTGCTGCAGACCGATCGGGAGCTTCTCGGGCGAGTGCTGTCGAACCTGTTGGACAACGCGCTGAAGTACTCGCCCGACGCGGCGGTGTGCGAGGTCGGCGCGCGCGGCGACACGGCCGCCGTGGTGTTCTGGGTCCGCGACCACGGCATCGGGATCGAGCCCGGGGACCTCTCGAGGATCTTCGAGCGCTTCTATCAGGTCGACTCGTCGAGCACGCGGACGTTCCGCGGCGCCGGCCTCGGCCTCTCACTGGTGCAGGAGCTGGTGCAACGCCTCGGCGGATCGATCTCGGTCGAGAGCGCGCCGGGCGAGGGAAGCACGTTCATGGTCACGCTGCCGCCGAAGGCGCCGGAGCGCGCCCGCGTCCCCGCGGCCGGCCTCGAGGCTTAGCCGGACGTCGGAGCGCTCCCGCGGCTCGCCTCCCATGCGCGAACGTTCTCGACGTGCGACATCGGCTCGGCCGCGTGCTCACAGCGCAGCGGATCCTCACACGAGGGGTTGCCCTCCATCGTGAAGAAGTTGAACTGGCAGAAGTCGCACAGGACGTTCAGCTCCTCGGGCAGGTACGGGCAATCGCCCCAGGCGCAGGAGCGCTGCCCCTCACCGGTCCCGATGTCGAAGCCGCACCCGGGACATTGCTCGAATCCCAGCCATCTGCCCATCTCGCACCTCCACGTTCAGGGAACCGCACGCCCTGCGCATTCCGGAGGGCCGGACGGCCCCCCTCGGCCGGGTCGGACGTGCGGGAGCCGCGGAACACTCGTCCGGGCTTTGGTGCATCGAGGATCGTCTGTGGGCGAGGGGGGAGTTGAACCCCCACGAGGTTGCCCTCACAGGAACCTGAATCCTGCGCGTCTGCCAGATTCCGCCACTCGCCCGAGCGGGGCGTCATCGTAGCAGCGGCACCGCGGGCTCCCGGACCCGGCCGCCTTGCCCGGCATGATCCACACCGGCCGCGGGCGGGAGATGGACCCGGCCTCGCTATAATCGCCCGAACCGCTTACTACCAGCGGAAACGCCAACCCGTGCCCATCCTCCGCGACTTCGAACGCCGGCTCGGCAACCTCGTCGAGGGCTTCTTCGCGAGCACCTTCCGGAGTGGGCTCCAGCCGGTAGAGCTGGCGAAGCGGCTCATGCGCGAGATGGACGACGGCAAGACGGTCGGCGTGCACGAGGTGTGGGCGCCCAACCACTTCGTGTTCTCGCTCTCGCCGGAGGACGCCGAACACTTCCAGCAAGCCGAGCAGGCGCTCGTCTCGGAGCTGAAGCAGGTGGTGCGCGAGGCCGCCGCCGAACGCAGCTGGGGGCTGGTCGGACCGCCCGAGGTCGAGTTCCAGACGGATCGGAGCCTCTCGCGCGGCCGGTTCTCGTGCGAGGCCTCGCTGGTCGAGGGCGAGCCGGAGGCGCCGCAGCCTTTCGCGCACGGCGTCGCCGAGGGGCGGGGCGCGGCCGAAGCCTCCCTGACCCTGCTCGAGGACGGGCATCCGGGCACGACGTACCGGCTCGGACGCGCGTCGGTGACGATCGGCAGGCTTCCCGAATGCGACATCGTCGTCTCGGACCCGGGAGCGTCCCGCCAGCACGCGCAGATCCGGTTCGATGGCGAGCGCTTCGTGGTGGACGACCTTGGCTCGACGAACGGAACCCTCGTGAACGACGTGGCCGCGGACGAGCGAGCGCTGGAGGACGGCGACCGGATCACGATCGGCGCGACCGTCCTCGAGTTCCGGACCGATTGATGTCGCCGTTCGTCCTGTCGGTCCTCAAGTACGTGCTGCTCGTCCTCCTGTACTTCTTCGTGTTCCGGGCGATCCGCTCGGTGGCGGTGGACCTCCGCGGACGCCGTCCGGCCCCGCACGCCGAGCCGCGCCAGGCGGCTCCGTCGTCGCGCGGGGGCCGCCCCCCCTCCGCCGTGCTCGTCCACGGTGCCGACGGCCAGAACCCGTCGACGGTGCGGCTCACGCGCGCGACGGATGTCGGCCGCGCGCCGTCGTGTGCGATCGCGGTCGACGACACGTACGTCTCGCAGCAGCACGCGCGGTTCTTCGAGCGTGACGGAGCGTGGTACGTCGAGGACCTCGGCTCGACGAACGGCACGTACCTGAACGATCAACGCGTGACGCAGGCCGCCGAGGTACACGCGGGCGACGTCGTCCGGCTCGGCAAGACGGTGCTGGAGCTCCGGCGATGAACATCCGCGCGGGCGCCGCGACCGACATCGGCCTGGTCCGCGAGGGCAACGAGGACACGTACCTCGTCGAGGGGCCGCTGTTCGTGATCGCCGACGGCATGGGTGGCCATCGCGGGGGCGAGGTCGCCTCGCGCCTTGCGGTCGAGACGATCGCGGAGCTCTTCCGCCGGGGCGAGGGCGCCCTTGCCGAGCAGGTCCAGGAGGCCAACCGCGCCGTGTTCGAGCGCTCGAGCCTCGACCGCGCCGTCGCCGGCATGGGAACCACGCTCACGGCCGCGCTCGTCGAGGGCGGTCGCGCACGCCTGGCACATGTCGGCGACTCGCGCGCGTACCTGTTCCGCCGTGGCGAGATGCGCATGCTGACCGAGGACCACACGCTCGTGCACCGCATGGTGCAGCAGGGCGAGATCACGGAGGCCGAGGCCGAACGGCACCCGCAGCGAAGCGTCGTCACGCGCGCGGTCGGGATGGAGCCGTCGATCCCGGTGGACGAGATCATCATCGACCTCGAGCCGGGCGACCGGCTGCTGATCTGCAGCGACGGCCTCACCGGCATGGTCGACGACGGGACGATCGGGCGGATCCTCGCCGGCCAGCCGGATCCGCAGCGTGCGGCCGAGGCGCTGGTGACGGCGGCGAACGAGGGCGGCGGCGTCGACAACACGACGGTCATCGTGGTCGCGGTCGAGGACGGCGGGCCGTCCGCGACTCCGAACGCGGAACCGCGGCACGACACCATGGTGGCGCCGGACGCGGCGGCGCCGACGGGTGCGCTCGCCGAGGACCGTCCGAGGGGCGCTCGGCCACAACGCGCCGGTGTGCACCTGCCGCGGCGGCGATGGGTCCGGATCGGGGTGGTCGTCGGCGCCGTCGCGGTCGTCTTGCTCCTCGGCCTGACCGGCCTGCGCCGTTACCTCGACTCGCAGTGGTACGTCGGCGTCGCCGACGGCCACGTCGCGATCTTCGAAGGCATCCCCGCCGAGGTCGCCGGGTTCGAGCTCCACAACGTCGTCGTCGAGACGACGATCTCCGCGGCAGAGGCCGAGCAGCTCGCCGTCTACCGCACCCACCTCACCGACGGGATCACCGCGCAGAGCCGCGCCGATGCCGACCAGATCGTCGACCAGATCCGCGCGGACGTGACCGCGGCGCGCAAGCAGGCGAGGGGCACGAAGCAGGCGCAGCAATGAGCCAGATCGCCGTCCCCGAGCCCCGGCCGCGGCAGGCGACGGCGGTCGCGCTCACGATCCTCGCGGTCATCCTGTCGGTCGGGGCGTATGTGCTCGTCGGGCTCGGCAAGCGGGGCAAGGTGCCGCTCACGCTGGCGCTCTACGGATCGATCTTCGCCGTGGGCTTCCTGATCGCGCACTTGGTGATTCGACGGTTCGCGCCGCGCGCCGACCCGGCGCTGTTCCCGACGGCGGGGGTCCTCACGGGCCTCGGGTTCGCGATGATCTTCCGCCTGTCCGGCGGTCTGGCCGCCGAGCAGGCGACGTGGATCGCGGTCGGTCTGCTGCTTTTCGTGATCACCTTGATCGTCGTGCGCGATCACCGACAGCTCGACGCGTACACGTACACGATCGGCCTCGTCGGCCTCGTGCTGCTGCTGCTGCCGATCGTCCCCGGCATCGGGCAGACGATCAACGGCGCGCGGCTCTGGGTCGCGCTCGGACCGTTCACGTTCCAGCCGTCCGAGCTCGGCAAGGTCCTGATCGTGGTGTTCCTCGCGTCGTACCTGAACGCCAAGCGCGAGCTCCTCGCGATCGGAACCAGCGGGGTCGGCCCGCTCCGGATACCGCCGCTCAAGCACCTCGCGCCCCTGATCGTGGCGTGGGCCACGTCGCTCGCCGTCCTGTTCCTCGAGAAGGACCTGGGCGCCTCGCTCCTGTACTTCGCAATCTTCGTCGTCCTGCTGTGGGTCGCGACGGGCCGAGCGACCTACCTCGTGATCGGCCTCGTGCTGTTCGCCGCCGGCGCGACGATGGGGTACCTCGCGTTCGGCCACGTCCAGCTTCGCGTCGACATCTGGCTGCACGCGCTCGACCCCAACCGCGTCAACGCGTTCGGCTACGGGCAGCTCGCGCAGGCGCAGTTCGGGATGGCGACGGGCGGGCTCGTCGGCGCCGGGCTCGGCCGTGGTTCGCCAGGGCTGATCCCCTACGCGTCGACGGACTTCATCTTCGCCGCGATCGGCGAGGAGCTCGGGCTCCTCGGAACGGTCGCCGTGCTGCTGCTGTTCGTCGTCCTCGTCGGCAAGGGCCTGAAGACGGCCATGGAGGCGCGCGACGGGTTCGGGAAGCTCCTCGCGACCGGGCTGACGGTGATCCTCGCGATCCAGGCGTTCGTCATCGTCGGCGGCGTGACGCGCGTGATCCCGCTGACCGGTGTGACGTTGCCGTTCGTCTCGTACGGCGGTTCGAGCCTGATCTCCAACTTCGTCCTGCTCGCGCTTTTGGTACGGGTCTCCTCGGGCCGGGCGCCCGGACGCGGGAGGCGGCTCACGTGATGGACCGCCAGCTCCGCCGCCTGGGGGCCGCGTTCCTCGTGCTGTTCGTCGTCCTGTTCGCGCAGATCAACTACGTCCAGGTGTTCGGGGCGGAGCGGTTGGCGGACAACCCCGCGAACGCCAAGCGCCAGCTGATCGCGGAGTACGCGGTCGACCGCGGCGAGATCGTCGCGAACGATGGCCGGACCGTGCTCGCGCGCAGCCGGAAGAGCCCCGGCGAGCTGCGGTACCAGCGCCTGTACCCTCAGGGACCGCTGTACTCCGGCATCACCGGCTTCTACTCCTTCGTCTACGGCAAGACCGGGCTCGAGAACGCGTACAACGACTACCTGACGGGCGATGCCGCCGAGCTGCTGCCCCAGACGCTGGCCGACCAGGTCCTCGGGCGGCCGAGGCGCGGAGGCACCGTCGTCACGACGATCGATCCGGCGATGCAGCAGGCGGCCGCCGGTGCGCTCGGCGCGCAGGAGGGCGGCGTGGTGGCCATCCAGCCCTCGACGGGCTACGTCCGCGTCCTCTACTCGAACCCCAACTACGACCCCAACCTGCTCGCCGCGCAGGACACGGCCAAGGTCACGGCCGCGTGGAAGCGGCTGACGAGCTCGCCGGACAACCCGATGCTGTCGCGCGCGATCTCCGAGCTCTATCCACCGGGCTCGACCTTCAAGACCGTGACCTCCTCGGCGGCGCTCTCGGCCGGGTACGGGCCGGAGAGCCGGTGGCCGAACCCGCACGTCCTCGACCTGCCGCAGACGACGGCGACGATCCAGAACTTCGGCGGCGAGTACTGCCCCGGCGGATCGCAGATCACGCTGATCGAGGCGTTCACCGTCTCGTGCAACGTCGTCTACGCCGAGGTCGGCCTCAAGGTTGGCGCCGAGAAGCTGGCGGCGCAGGCGCACGCATTCGGGTTCGCGCCGACGACATCCGGGGAGACGGTCCCGTTCGACATCGGGTGGAGTCACGGCGTCTTCCCCGACGCCTCGTACTTCGCCGACCGCTTGCCCGAGGTCGCGATCTCGGCCATCGGGCAGGCGCAGGACCTCGCGAACCCGATGCAGATGGCGCTGGTCGCGTCGGCGATCGCCAACCAGGGCGTCGAGATGCGCCCTCGCCTGGTGGAACAGGTGCGGGACCAGGACGGCCGCGTCGTGAAGACGTTCGGTCCCGAGGTCTACGGACGGCCTATCTCCTCGCGCGTCGCGGCCGAGCTCACGCAGATGATGATCAGCGTCGTCGAGCACGGGACCGGAACGGCCGCGCAGATCCCCGGCCTGACGGTCGCCGGCAAGACCGGCACGGCACAGCACGGGACGGGCTCCGAGAACCCCCACGCCTGGTTCGTCTGCTTCGCGCCGAGGCTCGACCTCGCGGTCGCCGTCGTGGTCCCCGACGGCGGTAACCTCGGCAGCGAAGCGACCGGGGGCCAGGTGGCGGCGCCCATCGCGAAAGCCGTCCTGGAGGCAGCGCTTCGTGGTTGATCGGACGAACGGCGACCTGAGCGGCCGCACGCTCGGAGGCAGGTACCGCGTCGAGGGCGAGCTCGGCCGCGGCGGCATGGCCAGGGTCTATCGAGGCATCGACAGCGTGCTCGGACGCCCGGTCGCCGTGAAGGTGCTTTCGGCGCAATACGCGGAGGACGCCACCTTCGTCGCGCGGTTCCGGCGCGAGGCGCAGGCGGCGGCGCGGCTCAACCATCCCAACCTCGTCCAGGTGTACGACACCGGCTCGGACGACGGCGTCCATTACATCGTGATGGAGTACGTCGAGGCCAAGACGCTGGCCGATTATCTGTCGGGCGGCGGACGGATCATGCCGGAGCGGGCCGTCGAGCTCGCCGAGGCGGTCTGCGATGCGCTCGAGGTCGCGCACGCGCAGGGCGTGATCCACCGCGACGTCAAGCCGGCCAACATCATGGTGACGCGCGACGGCCACGTGAAGGTGACCGACTTCGGGATCGCGCGCGTGACGACCAACGAGACGGTGGAGCAGACGGCGGCGGTGCTCGGAACGGCCTCATACCTCTCGCCGGAGCAGGCGCAGGGCGGTGCCATCGATCAGCGCTCGGACCTGTACTCGCTCGGATGCGTGCTCTACGAGATGCTCACCGGCCGGCCACCGTTCACCGCCGACAGCCCGGTGGCCGTCGCGTCCAAGCACGTGCTCGAGCAGCCGATCCCGCCCTCGCGCACGAACCGGGACGTCTCGCCGCAGCTCGACGCGGTCGTGATGCGAGCCCTCGCCAAGAACCCCGACAACCGGTATCAGAGCGCGGCGGAGATGAAGGAGGACCTCGAGCGCGCCCGGCACGGGATGCCGGTGATGGCGACGCCTCTGCTTCCGGACGCGCCGCAGACGACGCAGGTGATCCACCGCGCCGAGCCACAGCCGACCTCGGTCCTGCCCCCCGGCACGGCGACGCCACCCGCTCGGCCGCCGCGCGACCGAACACCCGGATGGCTGATCGCGCTGATCGTCTTCCTGGTCCTGGCCGCGCTCGGCGCGGTGCTCTGGCTGTTCGCCTCCAACCTGCTGAAGAGCAACAACCAAGCCGTGCAGGTAACGGTCCCTGATGTCGTCGGCAAGAGTCAGGCTGACGCGACGTCGGCCCTCGACGGGGTCGGGCTCACCCTGGTCGTGGGCGACAGCAAGCCCAGCAAGCAGCCCGCCGGCACGGTCCTCACCCAGGATCCGGCCCAGGGGCAGCGCGTGGACGAGGGGAGCAAGGTGACGGTCGTCATCGCCAAGGCTTTCAAACAGATCGCCGTGCCGAGCCTCGTCGGGCAGACCGTCGATCAGGCGACGGCCACCCTCCAGAGCGTGGGATTGGACATCGGCCGTGTCGATCACCAGGAGAGCGATCAGACGGCCGGGCAGATCCTCAGCCAGAGCCCTTCGGCGGGTTCGTCCGTGGATCGCGGGACCAAGGTCGACGTCGTCGTGGCCAGCCCGCCGCCCACGCCGACGGCGGTCCCGATCAAGGACTACACGTGCCAACCGCTCAAGCACGCGCAGGACGAGCTGACGAGGGACGGGTTCAACGTGGTCGTGTCGACGACGCCGCAGTTCAACGAGCAGTGCCCGCAGTCGGACAAGGTCGCCTCGCAGGACCCGACCAGCGGCAGCTTCCCGCCCGGGACCACGGTCACGCTCGTCCCCAGCACCAAGGAATCGCCGTCGCCCTCGCCGCTGGGAGGACAATGACGCTCTGGTACGTCCCCGAGGAGTGGACGCCCGACGAGCGGGCGATCCTCGAGAAGTACGTCACCAACCTCGAGGGCCCAGTGTTCGCCCTCGTCAACCTGCCCGAGGTCGTCAAGGGCGCGCTGTTCGCTCGCTACTCGCGGACGACCAAGTCCCTCCGACGCCTGTTCCTCGACGAGTTCGCCAAGGACGTGCAGGGCTTCCAGGTGACCGGCTCGGTCGGGACCGAGCGCGCCGAGAAGCTCTACGACAACGTGTTCTTCGAATACGGCGACGACTCGGTCGCGCAGCTCGGCGGGGTCCACCTGGCGTGCGAGCAGTCGTCGCAGCTCCTGGCCAAGGCCATCGAGTGGGGCCGCCTGGCCGCGTACCTCGAGCAGTCGACGCGCTACATGCGCTACGACGACAAGCCCGGTGGGCGCTGGCGGCTCACCGTCCCGCCGGAGATCGAGGGCACGCCCATCGAGCGCGACTTCCAGGACTTCGCCACGCGGACGTTCGAGGCGTACGGCCGGATGTTCGAGCCGATGCAGGAGCACTTCCGGCAGCGGTTCCCCAAGCAGGAGGGCGACTCCGACTTCGTCTACCGCTCGACGATCCTGGCCAAGACGTGCGACACGCTCCGCGTGCTGCTTCCGGCGGGGACCCGATCGAACCTCGGCGTCTACGCCGACGGGCAGGCCTTCGAGATGATGCTGCTCCGTCTGCGGGCACACCCTCTCGTCGAGATGCGCGAATACGCGGACCTGATCCTCGCCGAGCTCCGCAAGGTGATCCCCTCGTTCCTGAAGCGCGTCGACCTCCCCGACCGCGGCGTCGCGTGGTCGAACTACCTGCGCGAAACGCGCGAGGGGGTTGCCGAGATCGCCGCGAAGTACACCGACGGGATGGAGTCGGGCGCGCGCGACATCGTGACCCTCAGCGAGTACGACCCGGTCGGTGAGGAGAAGGTCGTCGCCGCCGTGCTCTATGCGTCGACGAAGCTGCCCGACGACCGGCTGCACTCGCTGGCGCACTCGATGAGCGACGGCGAGCGGGAAACGGTCCTCCGCGCCTACGTCGGCGATCGGGGCAACCGGCGTCACAAGCCGGGGCGCGCGTTCGAGCGCACCTCCTACCGCTTCGACGTCCTGTGCGACTACGGTGCGTTCCGCGACCTGCAGCGGCACCGGCCGCTCACGCTCGAGTGGCAGACGCTGACACCCGAGCACGGCTACGACACGCCGCCGCAGGTCGGCGAGGCCGGGCTCGAGGACGAGTGGCACGGTGTGATGCGGGACTCGGCTCAGACGTGGTCGATGCTCGCCGATGCGGCCGGTCTCGACGTCGCGCAGTACGCGGTCGCCATGGCGTACAAGATCCGGTTCGTGATGCAGATGACGGCGCGCGAGGCGATGCACCTGATCGAGCTGCGCTCGTCGCCGCAGGGACATCCCACGTACCGGCGCGTCGCCCACACGATGCACCGGCTGATACGGGACCAGGCCGGACACCGCGCCATCGCCGACGCCATGACGTACGTCGATCACAGCGACGTCGACCTCGAGCGGCTCGAGGCGGAACGGCGCGCCGACGAGAAGCGACGCGCCGCCCAACGCTCGTAGGGACGCCCGGTGCGCGCCGGCTCAGCCGGCGATGGCGCTGATCGCCTGGATCGGCGCCGGGCTCGCCACGCCGACGTCACCCAGATCCCGCCCGCTCGCCGCGTTCAGGACCTCGAGCCGCCCGTCGAGCGCAACGTAGAGCCGAGCGCCGTCCAGCGACATCCCGATCCCCGAGACGCCGCCGCCCGTCGACCACCGATCGACAACGTCGTACGTCGAGGTGTCGACCGCCGTCACCTGGCCGCCGCCCGCCGACGTGCCGACGAAGAGCGTTCGACCATCGGGCGAGAGCGTTGCGGTGGTGCGCTGACCGGGCGGGGGGAGCTCGACCCGGTACGGACCGGAGGTGTCGAGCGACGCCGTGTCCATGGTGACGACGACGCCCTTGTCGGCGTCGACGATGTAGAGCGTCGAGCCGTCGGGCGACAGCGCCATCGCCTCCGCGGACGCCGGCTGGTGCCAAAGCACCTTCGGCAGCCCGACGCAGTGCGCCCACTCCTCGGACAGGCTCAGCACGTGGACGAACGAGACGATCGCATTGCGCGGGACGGGCGCGTCGTGCGGCGCGAACCCCGGCCGTTCGCTGGTGTACAGCGTGAACAACTTCGAGTCGTCGGCGGCGGCCACCTGCTCGAGCCGCTGTCCGGGCATGCGCTCGGTCGGCGCCTTGTAGGGACTGAGGACCGGCTCGACCCGGCCGGCCGCAAGATCGAGCTTCGTCACCCGGTACACCGCCGGCGCCTCCGCCGGGAGGTACTGGATCAGGAACAGGTAGGCATGGTCGATCGAGAACGCCTCGGGCTCATAGTTGCCGTGCAGGCGGTACCGGACCGCGCGGCCCTTCCCGCTCGGGTCCGCGACCGTGATCGTGGTCTCGGTCCGCGGGACGGGCGTCCACGCGTCCTGGCCCCGCGCGAGTGGCGGCATCAGCGCCGCGTGCGTGCCGTCCCACGACACGACGCGCACCGCGAGATCGCCGGGGACGACCGTCCGGGAGAGCTCGGCGCCGGTCGCGGCGTCGATCGTGCGGAGCGACGTCTGCCCGTTCGCGGCATCGGCTTCGTAGAGCCGCGCGCCGTCGGTGCTCGCGACGGCGTTCCGCGCGTCGACGACGACATGGCCGCTCGGGACGTCGACGGCGAGCGGGCCGCCGGCCGTCGCGAGCAGCAGGGTCTCGTTCGGCACCGAACGATCGCCGCCGTGCTGTTCGCGCTGCGGCGTGCCCGTGCAGGAGGCGACGGCGACCACGGTGACGAGGACAGGGACGACGACTCTGATCCGCATCTCGCACCCTCCCGGTCGAGGTTCGCGGCCTATGCGACATCTACTCCGCGAGCGCCGCGAAGGTTCCGGGTCTCGCGAGGAACAATCGGCGAGGTCGCCCGGTCTGGCCTGTCGAACGCCAGAGGGAGAGCCAGAGGGAGAGACGGAGGGAGGGAACGATGCGGCTCGTTCGAACGCTCGCGATCGCCTCGGTGCTGACGGGGGTGTGCGTCGTGTCCACGGCCGCGCCCGCGACGGCCGACGGCGGCGGCGCCTACCTGAACTTCGATCGGACGCACTACCTGCCGGGCCAGACGGCCGTCGGCAGGACGTCCGTCGCGATCCCGCTGGGCAAGCGAAGCGTCCTCGACGACGGGCCGTTCTACGCGTATCTCGTCACGGGCACGCGGTGGCCGGCCGTCGGTGGTGCGTTGCCGAACGACGTGCTGCGGATCGGCACGTTCGTGTTCCACCGCCGGACGGGAGCGCGGTTCGACCTCATCGCGCGGCTGTCGATCCCCGAGGTCCGTGGCGACTTCTACTGGGTGTCGCTGTGCAACGACCCCTGCACCGTGAACGGGTTCTCGCAGCCGGTCATGGGCTACCTGTCGATCGTCCAGACCGTGCGCGAGGCGAAGCTGCTCAACGAGATCCAGCACCGGAATGCGCGGATCGGGGACCTCCTGCACGAGGCCAGGACGAACAAGAAGGAGCTCTCGAGGATGTCTTCCACGCTGACGGCGGTGGAGCGCGACGACCGACTGATGAACGCGAAGGTTGGACGCCTGACCGATGCCCTCGCGGCGGCCCGAGCTCGACGACCGCTCCTCGATACGCCTGTGATCGCCACGGCGGGTTTCCTGCTCCTCCTCGCGATCGCGGTCACGCTGCTCGGGCGGCGTCGCCGCTCGACACGCCCGACCCTGGAAACCGAGCTACGGGCGATCACGCTTCGCGCACGGGACGAGGAACGCGTCGGCTGACGCATCCGAGGCGTTCGGCGCTATCCTCCGCACGCCGATGGGTCGTCAGTTCACGTTCCTCCTCGCGCTCGGCCTGCTCGCCGGCGCCGCGGCATTCGTCTCGATCGCGGGATGGATCCTGTTCGTCCGCGACCGCCGGTCGACAGTCGACGCCGCCGACGGAGCGCCGCCGAGTACCCCGACCGGCGCTGCGTCCGACGCCAGCGCGACGACCTGAACCGAACGCTCACCGATCGTTTCCTCACTGCGGCGCGGGGGTAGGCCGCAGCCCGTGGCCCTCCTCGATCCTGCGCTGCCGTTCTTCCTCGTCGGCCTTCCATGCAAGCGCGGTCACGATCAGGGCCGCGAGCACGACGAGGTCGCCGACGATCCACAGGAGCGCGGCGGCCGCGCGCTGGTCGTCCATCGCGCCGATCCCCGCGTACGCCGGGTACAGGACGTGGCCGGCCGAGAAGATCGCCAGCGCCAGGAACCCCTCGGCTGGCATCGCGAGGGCCAGATACAGCAACCGTGCTCCGAACCCCAGCCGGTTGGGCGCCCGCGTCTCGCCGGCGACCGGCAGCCAGAACAGGATGGCGGTCGCGAGGAAGAGGCTATGCTCGGCCGCGTGCCAGGCGGGCGATTCCAACGCCTTCTCGTAGAGCGGTCCCAGGTGCGCCGCGTACATCGTCCCGACGAACGCCATCCACGCCACCACCGGATGCGTCAGCACCGCGAACGGCCTCGACCGGACCGCCCGCCGGGCCCACGTGTGCCCCGGCCCCGACCGAATGGCGAGCGTGAGCGGCCGCCCGAGCACCACCAGCGGGCCGGCCACCGACGTCAGCAACAGGTGCTGGACCATGTGCGCCGTGAACGACCGCTCGACCACCGCGTCGAGAGGCGACAGCAACGCGATCGCGATCGCGGCGATCCCGCCGACGAACGCGGCCTGCCGCCACGCCGGGATCCGCGTACCGGGACGCCGGGCCTGCGTGAGGTACCAGGCCGCGGACAGCCCGAGCAGCAGCGCCAGCACCAGTTCCGTCATCGTTCGCCTCTGCTCCCGCGGACCGCGTAGATGGTCTCGACGGTACAGCGCCGCGTCGACCCGCTGTTGTTCGGCGTCGTGCTGTTCATCGCCTCCGAGCTCATGTTCTTCGGCGGCCTCTTCGCGTCCTACTTCTTCCTCCGCGGGATCACGTCGCCCTGGCCCCCGCGCGGCGTCGAGCTCGAGACGCTTCCCTCGGCGATCGCGACCGCCGTCCTCCTCGCCTCGAGCGGCACGTTCCAAATGGGGATCCGGGCGGGCGGGCGCGGCGACGTGCGCGCGATGCGCCGGTGGATCGCAATGACGTTCCTGTTGGGCGCCGGGTTCGTCGCCGCGCAGGCGCATGACTGGACGACGCTCTCGTTCACCGTCTCGTCCCATGCGTACGGAACGCTGTTCTACGGCATGACCGGCTTCCACGGCCTCCACGTGATCGGCGGTCTCGTGCTGATGCTCGTGATCCTCGGCCGCAGCGCGCAGGGCGCGTACCGCGGAGGCGAGATCCGCGGTGTGGAGGCCGTCGGGTACTACTGGCACTTCGTCGACGTCGTGTGGCTCGGCCTGTTCTCGACGCTATTCCTGATCCGATGAGACGCGGTTCGACGCGAACGCTCCTGCCGTGGCTGTTCGCGGCGGTGGTCGGCGCCGCGGTGGCGCAGGCGTTCCTCGCACCGCCGTCGCGCGCGGCGCTCGACGCGAGCGCGTCGCGGATCGCCGAGGGACGGCGGCTGTTCGAGCAGAGCTGCGCCTCGTGCCACGGGCCGCTTGGCGAGGGGACGGCGGACGGACCCTCGTTGCGGCACTCGGGAGCGGCCGCCGTCGACTTCATGCTCTCGACCGGCCGGATGCCGCTCGCGGGGCCGAACATCCAGCCGCAGCACCAACGGCCGGTGTTCACGCCCGAGCAGATCCGGACGATCGTCGCGTTCGTCGGCACGTTCAGCTCCGGCGGCGTCCCGATCCCGGTCGTCGACACGGCGGCGGGGAGCACGTCCCTTGGACAGCAGGGCTACGGGGCCAACTGCGCCGCCTGTCATGGCTCGGCCGGCAGCGGCGACTCGATCGGCGGCAACCAGATCGCGCCCACCCTCGACGAGGCCACGCCGACCCAGATCGCGGAGGCGATCCGCGTCGGGCCGGGCCCGATGCCGCGGTTCGGCCAGACCGTGATCGACGACCGCACGATGAACTCGATCGTTCGCTACCTGCTCTATCTCCGGCGCGTGCCGAACCGCGGCGGACTGGGCCTGACCCGCGTCGGCCCCGTCGCCGAGGGCTTCGTCGGCGTCGTGATCGGTCTCGGGCTGCTCGTGCTCGTCATCAGGTACACGGGGACGAGCGAGTGAACCGGGCCGCTCGTCTGGCGGGGCTGTTCCTCGTCCTGTCGATGGTGGCGAGCCTCGGCCTCGCCGCGGTCTACATCGCCGGCGGCCAGCCGCAGGCCGAGGGCGCGCTCCTGGCGGTCTCCCTCGGAAGCATCGGCGCGGCGCTGATCCTGTGGGGCAAGCGGATCCTCGCGGGGCCCAACGACGTCGAGCCCCGCGAACCGCCGTCCCCGCCGGCCGAGGTGGAGCGGGCCGAGGAGGCCGTCGAGGAGGGCGCCGAGCGGATCGCGCGGCGCCGGTTCCTGGTCCGGCTGCTCGGCGCGGCGGGCGGTGCGCTCGGTGTTGCGCTCGTCTTCCCGATCCGGTCGCTCGGCCCGAGCCCCGGCGACACCCTCCTGGTCACCCAGTGGAAGCGCGGCGCACGTCTCGTGACCGACACCGGCGAGCCGCTGCTGGCAACCTCGCTCGAGAGCGGATCGATCGTCACCGTCTTCCCGGAGGGCTTCATCGGGTCGGCGGATTCGCAGGCCGTGCTCGTCCGCGTCGACGCCGCGAACCTCGACCTGCCCGCCGGCCGCGACTCGTGGACGCCGGAGGGAAACCTCTGCTACTCGAAGGTCTGCACGCACGCCGGATGCCCTGTCGGGCTGTACGTGCAGACCGAGCACGCGCTGCGGTGCCCCTGTCACCAGTCGACGTTCGACGTGTACACAGGCGCCCAGCCGATCTCCGGCCCCGCGGCCCGCCCCCTACCGCAGCTGCCGCTCGAGGTCGACGCGGACGGCTACCTCGTCGCCGGCGGCGATTTCAGCGGCCCCGTCGGCCCGAGCTTCTGGAACATGCCGTGATCGTCCGCAACGTGATCGAGGGGCTCGACGAGCGGTTGCACGCCGCGAGCTTCGCCCGGCGCAGCCTGCGCAAAGTCTTCCCGGACCACTGGGCGTTCATGCTCGGCGAGATCGCGATGTACTGCTTCCTGATCCTCGTCCTGACGGGGACCTTCCTGACCTTCTTCTACGTCGCCTCGGCCGAGCAGACGACGTACCGCGGCCCCTACACGCCGCTCCACGGGCAGCAGGTGTCCGCCGCGTACAACTCGGTGATGCGCATCTCGTTCGAGGTCCGCGCCGGCCTCGTGATGCGGCAGATCCATCACTGGGCCGCGGTCGTGTTCGTCGGCGCGATCGCGTTGCACGCGATCCGCGTGTTCTTCACGGGCGCGTTCCGGAAGCCGCGCGACATCAACTGGCTGCTCGGGATCTCGCTGGTGGTGCTCGCGATCTTCGCCGGCTTCACCGGCTATTCGCTGCCCGACGACCTCCTGTCCGGCACCGGCCTGCGGATCGCGTACTCGGCGGTGCTGTCGATCCCGATCGCCGGGCCGTGGATCGCGTACCTGATCTTCGGCGGCGAGTTCCCGACGCACGCGATGCTGTCACGGCTGTTCGTCTTCCACGTCTTCCTGCTGCCGGCGCTGATCGCGGGTGTGCTCGGCGCGCACCTCGCGCTCATCTGGCATCAGAAGCACACGCAGTTCAAGGGGCCCGGGCGGACCGAGGGCAACGTCGTCGGCTCGTCGCTCTGGCCGCGGTACACGTTGAAGAGCGTGGGCCTGCTCTTCGCGATCGCGGGCGTGCTCTCGATGCTCGGCGGCCTGTTCCAGATCAACCCGGTCTGGTTCTACGGGCCGTTCGATCCGACGACCCCGACGTCGCCCGCGCAGCCGGACTGGTACGTCGGCTGGCTCGAGGGCTCGCTCCGCCTGGCGCCCTCGTTCGAACCCCACATCTTCGGCTGGCGATTGCCCGAGCTCTTCATCCCGGGCGTCGTCGTGCCCGGCCTGTTTTTCACCGTGCTCGCGGCATGGCCCTTCATCGAGGGCCGACTGACACACGACACACAGCTCCACAACCTGCTCGACCGGCCGCGCGACAACCCGATGCGGAGCGCCGTCGGCGCCGCCGGCGTGACGTTCATCGGAGTGCTGACGCTGGCCGGAAGCAACGACCTGCTCGCCTACCTGTTCCAGGTCTCGGTCGAGGGGATGAACGCGGTCATGCGCGTGCTGCTGGTCGTCGGGCCGATCGGGATCGGGTGGGTCACCTACGTGATGTGTCGCGAGCTTCGCGACCGCGAGTTCCACCCGGTTCGGCACCCCGAGCGTGTCGCGCTTCGCCGGACCGCCGAGGGCGGGTTCGTCACCGCGCCGGTCGAGGAGGCGTCACGCGATGCTTTCGCGCATCATCCCGACGATCGCGACCACGATCACCACGGCGCCGACGACCAGCAGCGGGGGCCCGAACACCAGCCCGCCGGCAAGGACGGCGACGCCGATCCCGAACGCCAGTGGCCAGGGTGAGTCCATCGTGAACGACGCGATCGCCTCGCCCTCGCCGTCGCCCGGATCCGCGTCGCCGCGATCCTCCGCGAACACCGTCGAGGAGCCGACCTTCAGCCACGAGTACGCCGCCACGATCAGCGTCGCGGTCCCGGTCCCGACGAGCAGGATCGTGCCGGCCCACTCGTGGCTCACGAACCAGTAGATCGCCGCGCTCACGAGGATGAACGTGCCCGAGGCGAGGAGCACCCTCCCGATCGTCCTCACACCCGCCGCTCCCCCTCGATCCGTTCGGACACCTCGCGCGCCGCGTGGTGCTCGTCGTAGGCCGGCCGCTCGGAGCGGATCCGCGGCAGTCGCTCGAAGTTGTGCTCAGGCGGCGGCGAGCTCGTCGCCCACTCGAGCGAGTAGCCGCCCCACGGATCGGCCCCGGCGGGGATGCGGCGCACGAGCGACACGACGACGTTCCCCAGGAACACGAGCACGCCGAGCGCGAGCACGACGTAGCCGACCGTCGCGACGAGGTTCGGAGTCGTCCAGCCGAGCCCAGGGTCGTACGTCGCGACGCGCCGCGGCATGCCGCGGAGTCCGAGCAGGTACATCGGCGTGAACGTCAGGTTGAACCCGACGAACATCAGCGCTACCGCGACCTTCCCCACGCTCTCGCGGAGCATCGCGCCCGTGATCTTCGGGAACCAGAACGCGATCGCGGCGAAGATCGCGAACACGCTGCCCCCCATGAGCACCGAGTGCAGGTGCGCGACGACGAAGTAGGTGTCCTGGAAGTGGTAGTCGAGCGGCGGCGACGCGACCATCACCCCGGTGATCCCGCCGATCAGGAAGTTCCCGAGGAAGGCGAGACAGAAGAGCATCGGCGTCGAGAACCAGATCCGCCCGCGCCACATCGTGCCGATCCAGTTGAAGAACTTGATGCCGGTCGGCACCGCGATCAGGAACGACATCGCGGAGAAGAACGGGTTCTCGACGGCCCCGGTCGTGAACATGTGGTGCGCCCACACCGTCATCGAGTAGCCGGCGATCAGTAGCGTCGCCAGCACGAACCCCGTGTAGCCGAACAGTCGCTTCCGCGAGAAGACGGGGACGATCTCCGTGATCACGCCGAAGAACGGCAGCACCATGATGTAGACCTCCGGGTGCCCGAAGAACCAGAAGAGGTGCTGGTACAGGATCGGGCTCCCCCCGGCCGACGGATCGAACAGCTGGCCGCCGAGCCGGCGGTCGATGAACAGCATCCCGAACGCCACGGCGATCGAGGGGAACGCAACCAACACCATGATGAGCGTGACGATCGTGTTCCATGTGAAGATCGGCAGCCGCCACATGATCATCCCCGGGGCGCGCATGAGGATCGCGGTCGTCAGCAGGTTGACCGCGGTCAGGATGCCGGACACGCTCGTGACGAGCAGGCCGACGATCCACAGATCCATCCCGAGCCCGGGCTGGAACGGCTGCTCGGACAGCGGGGTGTACGAGGTCCACCCGGCCGAGGCCGCGCCGCCCGCCGTCAGGAACCCGGACAGCACGATCAAGCCGCCGAGCAGGAACATCCAGTACGAGATCGCGTTCAATCGGGGGAACGCGACGTCGGGCGCGCCGACCTGCAACGGGAGAAGGTAGTTCGCCAGGCCGAACCCGAACGGCGCGACGAACAGGAAGATCATGATCGTCCCGTGCATCGTGAACAGCTCGTTGTAGGTCTGCCTGCCGACCAGCTGCTCGTTCGGAGCGGTGAGCTGCGCGCGCATGATGCCGGCGAAGATCCCGCCGAGCAGGAAGAACGTGAACGTCGTGACGAGGTACAGGATCCCGATCCGCTTGTGATCGGTCGTCGTGAGCCACGCGACGACGCCAACGGGTTCGGCCGCGTCGCCGCCGTCCACGACGACCGTCGCGCTCACGACGCGGCCTCCCGCTGCGCGAGCCACGCGTCGAACTCCGATCCGGTGACGATGCGGACGCTGAACGTCATCTCGGCGTGGTCCAGCCCACAGAACTCGGCGCACTGCCCGTGGAACGTCCCAAGCCGGTCGGGGACGATCTGGAAGACGTTCGTCCGGCCGGGGATCACATCGCGCTTGAACAGCAGATCCGGCACGAAGAACGAGTGGATAACGTCCGCCGAGTGGAGGTAGAAGCGAACGACACGACCCTCGGGCAGCACCAGCGTCGGAGGCCGGCTCGGCAGGCCGGCGATCGAGACGTCCGTACCCGCATACGCGAACCGCCACGACCAGTCGAACCCCGTCACGCCGATCGTGAGCGCCGGCTTCGACGACAGGCTGTCGACGTTCTGCTCGACGCCGAACGTCGCATAGAACAGCCCGGCGACGATTAACACCGGGATGGCGGTGTAGGCGATCTCGAACGGGATGTGCTTGTTGAAGGCCGCGGGCTGGCCCGGCTTGTTACCCCGGTACCGGACCATCGAGAACACGATGAGCCCGATCACGATCGCCCCGACGCCGATGCTCACGCCGACGAACAGCCGCCAGAGGTCGAGCACCCGGACGCCCTGCTGCGAGGTCGGGTCGGGCGCGCCGAACCGTGAGGAGCAGCTCGGAAGGGCGAGCAGCGCAGCCGAAACAGGCAGCAGCAGGGCCTTCGGGCGTCGCACGGCAGGTCGTATATCCCCGGAGCCCAGAACGAACAACTCCGCTGCGTGGAAGGGGGCGCCTGCGGGAAGATGAGTCCGCATGGAGGACGGCGTACGGATCCTCGGTCCGATCGAGGAACGGTTCGACGAGGTCCTGACCGACGACGCCATCGCGTTCGTCGCGCGCCTGCAGCGCGAGTTCGGGCCCCGGCGCACCTCGCTCCTCGAGGACCGCCGGCGACAGCAGGCGGCGCTCGACGCCGGCGAGATGCCGGACTTCCTGCCGAGGACCGACATCCGCCAGGGTGACTGGCGGGTCGCGTCGTCGCCGCCCGACCTGGTCGACCGCCGCGTCGAGATCACCGGACCCGTCGACCGCAAGATGATGATCAACGCGCTGAACTCGGGCGCGCGGTGCTTCATGGCGGATCTCGAAGACGCCAACTCGCCGACGTGGAGCAACTGCGTCCGCGGGCAGGTCAACCTGATCGACGCGGCCGAGCGGACGATCGCGCTCGAGACGAGCGACAAGACGTACCGGCTGAACGACGACATCGCCACGTTGCTTGTGCGCCCTCGCGGATGGCACTTGACTGAGAAGCACGTCGAGGTCGACGGCGAGCGCATGTCGGCTTCGCTGTTCGACTTCGGCGTCGCGTTCATCCACTGCGCGCGCCGGCTGCTCGAGCGCGGGAGCGGGCCGTACTTCTACCTGCCGAAGCTCGAGTCGCATGTGGAGGCGCGCCTGTGGAACGACGTGTTCGGGTTCGCGCAGGACGCGCTCGGCATCCCGCGGGGCACGATCCGCTGCACCGTGTTGATCGAGACGATCCTGGCCGCGTTCCGCATGGACGAGATCCTGTATGAGCTGCGCGAGCACGGTTGCGCGCTGAACGCCGGGCGCTGGGACTACATCTTCAGCGTCATCAAGAAGCTCGGCTCCCGCCCCGACTTCGTCCTGCCCGACCGCGCGCAGGTCACGATGACGGTGCCGTTCATGCGCGCGTACACCGAGCTGTTGGTGGCGACGGCCCACCGCCGCGGCGCGCACGCGATCGGCGGCATGGCGGCGTTCATCCCGAACCGGCGGAAGCCGGACGTCACCGAGGTCGCGCTCGCCAAGGTCCGGGAGGACAAGGAGCGTGAGTCGGGAGACGGCTTCGACGGCACGTGGGTCGCGCATCCCGATCTGGTCCCGACCGCGATGGAGGTGTTCGACGGTGCGCTCCGCGACCGCGCGAACCAGCTCGGGCGGCTGCGAGAGGACGTTCGCGTGACGGCGCACGAGCTCCTCGACGTCCGCGTGCCGAACGGCGACGTGACGGCGACCGGGATACGGGCCGACGTCGAGGTCGGTATGCGGTACCTCGAGTCGTGGTTCGCCGGCGACGGGGCGGCGGCGATCAACGACCTGATGGAGGACGCGGCGACGGCCGAGATCGCTCGCTCGCAGCTCTGGCAGTGGATCCACCTCGGCACGAGAACGGCCGAGGGGAACACGGTGACCGCCGAGACGGTCCGGCGGTGGGCCGCCGAGACCGGGATCGAGGGACCGGCGCGCGACGTCTTCGAGCAGGTGGCGCTGTCGGAGCCGTTCACCGAATTCCTGACGATCCCCGCCTACGAGCGCCTGGCGTGACCCGGCAGATCGCACCGCCGTGACCCGGCCGGCCTGGCCGCTCCTTGACACCGGACGGCGCGCTCCGGCAGACTCCCTGGATGGTTGACTCGCCGTTCAATGTGGGTGCGTTCGCGCCGGCCGACGGCCGAGTAGCCGCCTCCCGAGCCGCGTAGGCGGATCTCCGCCACCCGGCCGCGCCCCTGCCAAGCCATGGGCGTTCGCGTTTCTTGGGTACTACCGAAGTGGAACTGGAGGATGGCATGACCGAACATACGTACGAGGCGAGGATCCGCCGGGAGGCGGACGCGCTCGACCACCACTGGAAGACGACGCCCAGGTGGGCGGGGGTCGAGCGGACGTACGAAGCCGAGGAGGTCATCCGCCTCCGCGGCTCGACGAAGATCGAGCACACGCTGGCGCGTCACGGCGCCGAGCGCCTCTGGCACCTGCTCGAACGGACGTCCTACGTCTCCGCCCTCGGGGCGCTCACGGGCGGCCAGGCCGTCGAGATGGTGAAGGCCGGCCTGAATGCGATCTACCTCTCGGGCTGGCAGGTCGCGGCCGACGCCAACCTGGCCGGGCAGACGTATCCGGATCAGAGCTTGTATCCGGCCGACAGCGTC
>DATAEU010000022.1:0-1775 GCA_036257835.1 Actinomycetota bacterium
GACGGTCGTGGTCGGCTGGGACCGCGGGTTCGATTACGCGGAGCTCGCCGCCGCGAGCGTCCTGATCCAGCGCGGAGCATCGCTCGTCGCGTCGAACGCCGACGCGTCGTACCCCGTCGAGGATGGGCTCGTGCTCCCCGGCGCCGGCGCCATCCTCGCGGCGATCCAGACGGCCACCGGCGCGAGCGCCGAGGTGGTCGGCAAGCCGAACGCGCCGATCTTCCGGGCGGCTCTGGATCGGGCCGGCGGCGGCAGGCCGTTGGTGATCGGCGATCGGCTCGACACCGACATCGAAGGCGCGAGGCGACTCGGATGGGACTCGCTCCTCGTCCTCACGGGCATCACCGGCAGGGCCGATCTCGGGGTCGCGACCGTCACGCCGACCTACGTCGCGGAGCGTCTCGGCGAGCTCGTCGAGCGCGGGTGAGGGAACGGGCCGATGGCGACCATCGGTATGCTGGTCGCGAAGCCCAACCTACGGAGGTACCACGATGACCAGGGTCGACGATATGCGAAAGGCGCTCGAGGCGACGATCGGCAACCTGACCCCGTCCCGCGCCCAGGAGCTCGCGAAGGGTTTCCTCGAGCCCGGAGCCGCGAAGGAGCAGGTCGCCAAGACCGCCGCCGACCTGATGGAGTGGTCCCAGCGCAACCGCCAGCGGCTCCGCTCCGCGATCCAGGATGAGATCAAGGTTCAGGTGCGCCAGATGGGTGTCGCGACCCAGGAAGAGCTCGATGCCCTGCGCAAACGGGTGCGCGAGCTCGAGCGCACCGCAGGCATGACGGCCTCGGGCCGTCGCCGCGCGGCCGCGAAGAAGACCCAAGCGAAGCGCGCCAGGTCCACGAAGTCCGCCGCGAAGAAGACCACCGCCAGCGGGAACGCGTAGCGAGCCTCGACGATGGGTCGCCGGCGTCTCGACGCGGAGCTGGTGCGCCGCGGGCTGGCGCCCAGTCGATCCCAGGCGCAGGAGGCCGTGAACGCGGGTCGTGTTAGCGTCGCGGGGATCACCGCGACCAAGGCGGGGTCGCTCGTCGCCCCGGACGCTCCCGTCGAGCTGTCCGGCCCCGGACGGCCCTTCGTGTCACGGGCCGGTGGCAAGCTGGCGGCGGCGCTCGATCGCTTCGCGATCGATCCCGGCGACCGTGATTGCCTCGATGCCGGCGCCTCGACGGGCGGGTTCACGGACTGTCTCTTGCAACGCGGCGCGGCGCGCGTGATCGCGGTCGACGTCGGGTACGGTCAACTGGCCTGGAGCCTCCGGATGGATCCGCGGGTGACGGTGATGGAGCGGACGAACGTGCGCGACCTCTCGCCGCCGATGCTTCCGTTCCTCCCCGCCGTCGTGGTGGCAGATCTCTCCTTCATCTCGCTGCGGTTGGCGCTGCCCGCTCTGGCTCGCGTGGCGGCCCCGGAAGCGGCCTTCGTCGTCCTGGTGAAGCCGCAGTTCGAAGCGGGGCGAGCGCAGGTGAGGCGTGGCGGCGTCGTCCGCGACCCGGACGTGTGGCGAGGCGCTCTCGCGGAGGTGATGACGACCGCGCGCTCGCTGGCGCTCGAACCGGTGAACGTGATGGCCTCGCCGCTACCGGGACCGGCGGGCAACGTCGAGTTCCCCGTTCACCTCGTCTCCGGGTCGCCGCCTGCCGCGATCGACGTGGAGGCGGCGGTCGGCGAGGGGAAGGCGCTCATCCGATGACCTCGGTGGGCTTCGTGATCCATGAAGGGCGACCGGCCGCTGTGGATGCTGCCGGGGCCCTCCGTGCTTCGCTGGAAGAAG
>DATAEU010000026.1:0-31909 GCA_036257835.1 Actinomycetota bacterium
GGCCGAGGTCGCGCGCTATGCGATCGACCTGCGCTCGCTCACCGGCGGCCGCGCGGGGTTCACGATGCGCTTCTCGCACTACGAGGAGGTGCCGTCGCACCTCGCCGACAAGATCATCGCGGCGGCGCAGAAGGCCAAGGAGGAGGCGCAGAAGAAGTAGGGAGCGACGGCCGGCATCCCGGCGCGAGCTCGGGAAGGATGTGAGCATGGGTGGGCTGATCTGGTTCGTGCTCGCGATCGCCGTGGTCATCATCGGGGCGATCGCGATCTCTCGAGGACGGCGGAGGTAACGCGTCCACCTCGGAGGCGGAACGAGGCCGTCGCGGGCAGCCTGTGTGCGTCGCGATATCACGTCGTCCACTGGGCGGACGTGACGTCCTCTCGCACCTAGTGTTGTTGTGCCGACGGCACTACCGGCCGGTGCGCCGTTCCTTCGGTCTCGAGATCGTCGAGGGCCGACCCGTGTTCCGTCGGCCGGACGGGTCACGGCTCGGCTCGACCGACCCTCCCGAACGGCCGACGATCACATCGTCAGCGCGCCGAGCAGCAGCGCGAGCCATCCGAGCAGAAGGCATACGCCGCCGAAGGGCGTCACGGCGCCCCACCTCCCGACGCCGGTGAACGCGAGGGCGTAGAGGCTCCCCGAGAACAGGACGATGCCCAACACGAAGAGCCAGCCGGAAAGCGCGAGGAACACGTTGGAGGTATGTGTCGCCAACAGTGGCGCGTACCCGGTCCAACCGACCGACGACGAGAACCGGACGCTGTCCACGAACACGACCGCGAACAGCGCAAGAGCGTGCCACAGCTGGTAGCGGACGCCGATCTCGAACTGCCCGAGGCGTTCGGGCGTCAGGCGCGATCGGAGCGCGTGCGAGCCAAACGCGCCGAACGCGACGCCGAGGAATCCAAAGATGCAGGCGATGACGAGGAACGTTCGGTCCACGAGTCGATCTCAGAGTACTTCGTCGAGGAACGCGAGCACCGCCTCGTTGAAGGCGTCGGGCGCGCGCATCGGGATCGCGTGATCCACGTCGGGGAGGTGTACCACACGCGCGCCGGGAATCCCGTTCGCGACCGTGGCCGACATGCGTTGAAAGAGCGGCGGATCGTGGTCGGCCGGCAGCACGAGGGTCGGGACGTCTATCTCGGCCAGGCGGACCGCCGCGGGCGGATCGAGATCCTCCGCGCCGCTCTCGTCCATCGTCAGCTCATGGATGTTGTCCATCGAGAGCTCGAAGATCCGTCGGCCGTTCGGATCGTCGATCCCGAGCGGTGCCCAGATCCTCAACTGCATCCGCCGTGCCCGCTCCAGATCGCCGAGCGCGATCGCCTCCTCGAGGCTGCTCAGCCGCTCCTCGAACCACGCTTCGTCCTCGGGCGTACGTTCGACCCCGTCGACCATCGGTGCCGCGAGAACGAGCGCCGTCACCATGCCGGGGTGTGACAGGGCGACGTCGAGTGCGATGGCGCCACCGAGCGAACACCCGACGATCGCCCCACGTTCGATGCCGGAGGCCTCCATGACGGCCACGAGGTCCCGGACGTGCGAGTACGGAACGGCCGGATCCGGCCGGCTCGAGCGCCCGTACCCGCGCACGTCATACCGGAGGACTGCGTATCGTTCGGCGAATGGCTCGAATTGCGCATCCCATGCACGAGCGTCCCACAGTCCGGGGTGGATGAAGATGACGGCAGGCCCGTCACCCGCGGCCTCGTACCAGAGTGTGCCGTTCTCGACCGCGGCGTTTCCGATCGGGCTCACGTCGTCACATCCAAACGACGGGAAGTGGCGGACCAACGTGTTGAACGTGTCCGGCCGGCGGACGTTCACTGGCTGATCGGCACCGGCGATCACATACAACTCCCCCGTATCGACGGGAACCGAGCCGGAGCGGAGGTCGGTCACGCCGGGCGGAACCTCGGCGCGAGCCTCTCGTACGTCTGCTCGAGCAGCTCCGGCAGGACGCGCGTCTCCCCGATCACCGGCATGAAGTTGGTGTCACCGCTCCACCGCGGCACCACGTGCCAATGCAGGTGCTCCGGGATCCCGGCGCCGGCGGCGCGCCCAAGGTTCAGGCCGATGTTGAACCCGTGCGGCTCGAGCGTCTCGCTGAGCGCAGCGGCGGAGCGCCGGAGCAGCTCGAACACCTCGGCCGCCTCGTCGGGCTCGACCTCCTCGAGGTCGCCGACGTGCCGGGTCGGCAGGACGAGCAGGTGGCCGGGGTTGTACGGGTACTTGGCAAGCGTCACGAACGCGAGCTCGCGCCGCTCGAGGACGCGATGCTCCTCTCCTCCGTCGGCCAGGAGCGCGCAGAAGACGCACGTCATGTCGTCCTCGTCGCGGTGCGCCTCGATGTATTCCATCCGCCACGGCGACCAGATCCGATCCACCGCGCGCTACCCGGCGAAGGTCGACTGTTCGAGCGACTTGGTCTCGGCCTCCTCGACGAGGGCAGCGACGAACGCGTCCACCTCGACACCCTTGGTCTCCGGGTTCCCGGAGCGGTCGCGCACCGTGAGCGTGCCGGACTCGATCTCCTTGTCCCCGATCACGAGCGTGTACGGCGCCTTCATCAGCTGCGCCGTCCGCACCTTCTTACCCACGGTCTCCGTGCTGTCGTCGACGAACGGACGAAGACCCGTGGCTCGGAACCGCTCGGCCAGATCGCGCGCGTACTCGGCGTGGCGGTCTGCGACCGGCAGCAGGCGGACCTGCTCGGGCGAGAGCCACAGCGGGAACGTCCCCGCGTAGTGCTCGATCAGGACACCGCTGAAGCGCTCGAGGGTACCGAGGATCGCGCGGTGGATCATGACCGGGCGATGGCGCTGATTGTCCTCACCCACGTACTCCATCTGGAAGCGCTCGGGCAGCCCGAAGTCCACCTGCACCGTCGTGAGCTGCCACAGGCGGCCGATGGCGTCGCGGAAATGGAAGTCGACCTTGGGACCGTAGAACGCGCCCTCGCCCTCAGCGACCTCGTACGCTAGGCCGCTCCGATCCAGGGCGAGGCGCAACGCGTCCGTCGCGCGCTCCGCCATCTCCGGCGTCACGATGGATCTGCCCGGAAGGGTCGAGAGATGGACGACGGGCTCGACGAACCCGAACGTCCGGTGGATCTCCAGCGTGAGATCGAACACCGCGAGGATCTCGTCGACGAGCTGGTCGGGCGTGCAGATGATGTGCGAGTCGTCCTGCGTGCCGCCCCGGATGCGCATGAGCCCGTGCAGCGCGCCGAGCTGTTCGTGCCGGTAGATCGTGCCGAGCTCCGACAGCCGGATCGGAAGCTCCCGATACGAACGGACGCGCGACTTGTAGATCAGAGCGTGGAAGGGGCAGTTCATCGGCTTGACGTAGTAGTCCGACTGCTCGTCGTGCATCGGTGGATACATGTTCTCGGCGAACTTCTCGAGGTGGCCGCTGGTCTCCCACAGGATCGAGCGCGCGATGTGCGGCGACACGACGAGGTCGTAGCCTCGGTCCAGGTGCAGGTCGCGCACGTAGTCCTCGAGTTGCTTGCGGAAGACGCCGCCCCGAGGATGCCAGACCCACAGACCGGGGCCCAGCTCCTCCGGCGAGGAGAAGAGGTCCAGGTCGCGCCCCAGTCGCCGGTGGTCGCGCTTCTCGGCCTCCTGGAGTCGCGTGAGGTACGCGTCGAGGTCGGCCGGGGTGGCCCACGCCGTCCCGTAGATGCGCTGGAGCATCGGACGGGTCTCGTCGCCGCGCCAGTACGCGCCGGCGACCTTGGTCAGCTTGAATGCTCCGAGGCGGCCGGTCGAGGGAACGTGCGGCCCAAGGCAGAGGTCGGACCATCCACTTCCTTGGCCACTTCCTTGGCCACTCCCTTGGCCGTTGTTGCGGTAGACGCTCACCATCTCGCCGGTCGCACCCTCGGCGGCGTCGAGCGACTCGATGATCTCGCGCTTGTACGGCTGGTCGGCGAACCGCTCGAGCGCCTCGGCCCGCGAGAGCTCCTCGCGCACGAACGGCTGGTCGAGCTGCACGATCTCGCTCATCCGCGACTCGATCTTCGGGAGGTCCTCGGTCGACAGCGGCTCGGGCAGGTCGAAGTCGTAGTAGAAGCCGTCCTCGATCGGTGGGCCGATCGCGTACTTCGCCCCCGGGAACAGGTCGCACACCGCTTGGGCCATCGCGTGCGCGCTGGAATGGCGGAGGACGTCCAGCCCGTCCTTCGAATCCGGCAGCACCGGCGTGGCCTCGCCGTCGACCGTCGGGACGTAGGACAGGTCCACCAGGGCGCCGCGGAACCTCGCCGCGATCGCGTCCGGCGGGAGCGCGCCGCCCAGCGGCTCCCCCTCGGGGAGCTCGACGGTGCGTCCCGCCACGCTGATCGCCGGCATGGCCGGCAATCGTATCGCGCTCTGTCGCGCGGCCCGCCGAATCGCGGCTACTCGTACGCGATCGCGGCGAGGACATCGAGCCGCGCCGCCCGGCGCGCCGGGAAGATGGCCGCGCCGACGCCGAGGATCGCCGCCGCGAGGATGAAGGCGACGAGCTGTCCGTACGGAACCGCGAACCGGTCGATGCCGACGTCCGACAGCGAGCGCTGCATCACCCAGCCGAACACCAGCCCGATCACGATCCCGAGCACGGCGCCGAGCACGGCGATGATGACGGCCTCGACGCGGATCATGCGCCGGACCTGGACGCGGCTCATGCCGACCGCGCGGAGCAGGCCGATCTCGTGGACCCGCTCGTAGATGGAGAGGCTGAGCGTGTTCACGATGCCGAACAGCGAGATGATGACGGCGAGCAGCAGGAGCACGAACACCAGGACGAGGATCTGGTTCACCTGGTCGATCGACTGCTGTTTGAACTCCGCCTGGTTGTGGACGTCGACGTTCGGGTAGTTGCGGGCCACCGCGGCGATCGCGTCACGGGCGCGATCGATCCGCACGCCGTCCGCGGCCGTGACGAACACGATCGAGTCCAGGAGGCCCGTGAAGTTCCGGTCGTAGGCGTCGAGTGAGACCGCGTAGTCGTTCAGGAACTCGTTCGTCTCGTACACGCCGCCGATCGTGAACGTCTGCCGTCCGCTCTTGTTGAACAGCACCGAGATGGTGTCGCCGGTCTGCCAGCCGTGCGAGCGCGCGACGTTCCGCGAGAGGATGATCGTGGACGGGTTGTCGAGCGAGGCGACGGATCCGGACACCATCTGGATGTTGGTGGTCCGGACGATCGTCGCCGGATCCACGCCGGACAGGAAGACGACGCCGCCGGCGATCTTCGCCGCGTTCTGCCGGAACGGCGAGACCGCACCGAGCTCCGGCCGGGTCGCCAGATCCTGGGCCAACCGCGAGCTGAAGGGCGTGAACTGCGTCCCGGTCAAGATGAAGTCCGCGCGGATCGTCTCGTCCAGGATCGCCGACACGGACGCCTTGAGCGACGCGGCGAACACCGCGATGAATGTGACGAGGCCCAGCCCGATCATCAGCGCGGCCGACGTGGAGGCCGTCCGTCGCGGGTTGCGCATCGCGTTCTGGCGGCCGAGCTTGCCCGAGATGGTGCGCGACCGGAAGGGGGCGCCGATCCACGCGGCGAGCGGGCGCGCGACGAAGGGCGACAGCAACGCCGCGCCGAGGAACGTCGACGCCGCTCCGAAGCCGACGATCGCGGCCGCGTTCGACGGCCCGCCGAACAGCCCGTCGAGCACCAGGCCGATGCCGGTCGCCGTGACGAGACCGCCGGTGACGGCGCGGCGGACGACCGAGACGCTCTGTACGATCCCGCTCTCCCGCAGCGCCTGGATCGGCGCGACGCGGGCGGCCCGGCGTGCGGGCGCGACCGAGGCGACGACGGTGATGGCCGTGCCGACGAGGAGCGAGACGACGACCGTGCGCGGCCGGATCTGCATCGTCGTCGTCGGGAGGTCGAACCCCAGGAGCGAGAACAGGCCCTGGAGCCCCTTCGCCAGCAGCAGCCCGACGCCGAGGCCCACCGCCGATGCCACCAACCCGGTGACGAGCGACTCGATCAGGACGGAGGTGAGCACCTGCCGGCTCGTCGCGCCGATCGCGCGGTAGAGCCCGAGCTCTTGCGTCCGCTGCGTCACGATGATGTTGAACGTGTTGAAGATGATGAACGCGCCGACGAACAGCGAGACGAACGCGAACACGAGCAGCGCGGTGCGCAGGAACCCGAGCGCCTGTGCGGTGTTCTGCGCCTGCTGGGTCGCGACGTCGGTTGCCGTCACGGCCTCGAAGCCCTTGGGGAGCACGGCGTCGATCCGCCTGGCGAGCTGCGTATCGTTCACACCCCGATCGGCGACCACGTAGATGTGGTCGAGCGTCCCCTCGCGCCCGAACAGCCGCTGGGCGGTCGCTAGGTCGAAGATCGTGACGGTCGCGCCGGCGAGGTTGTCGCTGTCGCCAAAGCCGACGATGCCCGAGACCGTGTATGTCGAAGTGCCCGCCTGCGTGATCACCCGAACCCGAGAGCCGATCGACAGGTGGTGGTCGGCGGCGGTGGCGGCGTCGATCGCGACCTGATCGCTCGACGGCGGCGGCTTCCCCGCGCGGAGGGTGGCGGTCGTGGTGTTCGGGTCCCACGAGTTGCCGAGGGTAGGCGCCTGCCCGTTCTGGATCGTGTCGTCGGTCGTCGGATCGATCAGCTGCGCATAGCCGGCGACGTCGCCGTCGGCACCGCGAACGCCGTCCACGCCGCGCACCTGCTCGAGCACCTGCTCGGGGATCGGATTGCGCTCCTCCGTCGGGCCCCCAGATCCCTCGGCGATCCCGGCCTCGAACGCCGAGTGTGCCTGCACGACGACGTCGGTCCCGGCGTAGATGTCGCCGAAGAGCCGGTCGAACGTCGCCGTCGCCGTGTCGGTGAGCACCAGCGTGCCGGCCACGAACCCCACGCCGAGGACGATCGCGAGCGCGGTTAGCAGCAGCCGGAGCTTGCGCGCGAGGAGACTCTTGATCGTCGCCCGGAGCACGCGGCTACTCCTCCAGCGACTTCATCCGATCGAGGACTTTCTGCGCGGTCGGCTCGAGCATCTCGTTGACGATCCGCCCGTCGGCGAGGAACACGATGCGGTCGGCATAGCCAGCGGCCGTCGGGTCGTGCGTCACCATCACGATCGTCTGCCGATGCTCGTCGACGGCGTCCCGCAGGAACCCGAGGAGCTCGGCGCCCGAGCGCGAGTCCAGGTTCCCGGTCGGCTCGTCCGCATAGACGATCTCGGGACGGCTGACGAGGGCCCGGGCGCCCGCGACGCGCTGCTGCTGGCCGCCCGAGAGCTCGCTGGGGCGATGCGAGAGCCGGTCCCGGAGGCCGACCGTGTCGACGACCTGGTCGAACCACGCCGTCTCCGGCCGCTCACCCGCGATGTCGAGCGGGAGCGTGATGTTCTCGGCCGCCGTCAGGGTGGGAACCAGGTTGAAGGTCTGGAACACGAATCCGACCTTCTCGCGCCGCAGGAGCGTGAGCTGCTTCTCCGACAGCGAGGTCAGGTCGATGTCGCCGATGAACACCGTTCCAGACGTCGGAGCGTCGAGCCCGGCCATGCAGTGCAACAGCGTGGACTTCCCCGAGCCGGAGGGACCCATGATGGCTGTGAAGGCGGCGCGCTCGAACTCCACGGAGACCGCGTCGAGCGCCACGACGCGGGCATCGCCGGACCCGTATTGCTTCGTCAGATCAACGGCGCGCGCGGCGACGTCGGTCCGTTGCTCGGTCTGCATGTGGTGGGGCCCCCCGGGGTCGTTGCGTTCGACCAAACCTACGCGACCGGGGCGGCAGCAGCCACGTTCCGCACGGTTCCGCCACGATTTGTTCACCGATCTCGGCGTCTGGACGCAACCTGCCGGGCGGGAGTACGTTTTATATCGCCCTTCGGACTCGCTGGCGGGGCGCGCGAGGGGGACACCCCTGGTTGAAGGGTGGTCGTCGGAAGGTCCCGCCTCACCCGGTAACGGGTTGACCGACGGAACAGACGGATCCGTGGGACGCGGGCATCCACGGATCCGTCTGTCGTTTCCGGCGGCAGGCCTCGATCGTCGCCCCTACGACTCACACACGGCTCCACGGAATCTCCGAATATCCGCTTGGGTCGAGGAACCGGCGGGTATGGCTGTCGAGGAGTCTGGCCGCGACGCGAGGGGTGGACATCGACACCGCCACCGAGACACACACGGAGCTGCATCTGCCGGGCGAGCCGATCGCGCCAGCGCTCGCGCGCGCCGGCGTCCGTGGGGCGATCGCCGGGGTCCCCGACCGGGTCCCGGACCGGCTCGTCGCCGATCTCGAGCTGCTCGTCACCGAGGTGGTCACGAACGCCGTCAGGCACGGCGGGCTCCGGCCGGCCGATGAGATCGTCGTCCGGATGTGGGCTGACGACTGCGTCCACGTCGAGGTCGTCGACACCGGCTCGCCGTTCGAACGCCGGGCCGAACGCGACCGCCTGGGTCCGAGCGCCTCGGGGTGGGGGCTGTTCCTGCTCGACCGGCTGACCACGGCTTGGGGCGTCGAGGCCGAGCCGGAGGGCAAGAAGGTCTGGTTCGACCTCGACCTCGCCGCCTGAGTTTTCCCGGTCGTCCCTTCCGGTCAGTCCGAGGATGGCCGGTGCTCGATCCGGATCCCGTAGGTCTCGATCCTGACGATGTCCAGCACGTGCTCGACGTGAGGCTGTGGCTCTCGCAGGACGAGGCAGCGCGGATGGAGCCGCTGCGCCAACCGCAGGAAGGCCCGGATCCCGGTGGAGTCGATGAACGACACGTCGGTGAGATCCAGCACGAGGTCGTGTGGCCCATCGGCGCGGTCGAACGCTTCGGACTCGACGCGGTCGGCCGACAGCAGGTCGAGCTCGCCTCCGAGGTAGATGACACCGTCGTTGCCGGGATGGAGCCGGAAACGATCCATGGATCACCACGCGCTGGTCGGAGTGCCGCGTGGAGGCTCACCATCGTCGCTCCTTCGCGGCGAGTCAACCCTGAACGGCTCCGGTGAACCGACCAAGCCGTCGAGATGCATCTCGAACCGGACCATGTCGTGTGCCACGACGCCGTCCTCGATGACGGGCTCCGGGTACGCGTCGAAGAACCCCTCGGTCCGGCCGGCGTCGCGGAACCCGACACGCCGGTAGAACGCGATCGTCCCGGCGCTGCTGTCGGCGGTGCCGACCACGAGCCTCCTCGCGCCGGCCTCACGGGCGTGTTCGGCGATCGCCTCGATCGCGGCTCGACCGAGCCCGCGGCCCCGGTACGCCTGGCTCAGGGCGATATTCTTGATCTCGACCTCGAGGCCGTCCTCGCCGGGCATCAACAGGACGACTCCGACTTCCTCACGCTCCGCGATGAGCCGGTACAGCTCGCCTTCGTAGAGGTAGGTCCGGAGTACTTCCTCCGACTCGTCGGCTTCGAGCAGGAGCGGCACGAGCGCCTCTCGATCGGTAGTCCGTTCGAGCCGGACGGCGCCAGATGCATGCCGAGAGCGCTCACTCACGGCCGGTCTCGTTCCGCACGTGCGCATCATGCCCGAGCCGTGGCCGATCGTCGCTGGCCGGCGCGCTCGCCGCGGCGAACGTGGTCGTCTGGTCCTCCTCTTCTCGCTGCCCGTATTCTTGCGGTTCACGGCGATGGCCGTGTGCGCGTCGTCCGACCGCCGACCTCAGAGCGTCGACGCGCGAGGACGAGGGGTCTTGAAACGACGAAGGAGGCGGCGTGGATGATCCGATCGAGCGACGGCGTCGAGCCTCGCTCGAGGATGGTGCGCGGCCGTCTCGCGGCCGTCGTCGCGATCGTCCTCGCCACGGTGGCTGGCGTCTGGCTCGTCGTCTGGCCCTGTCTCTACACGGGAGTTACGTCGAGCCCGCGTGGCGATGATGTGCACACGTGTTCGTCGCTCATCGCCGAGAACGGGGCGTGGGTCCTCGCTCTTCTCGCCGTCCCGGTCGTCGTCACCGTCCTCGGATTCTTCGCGGTTGTCGGGCGTTTCCGCGCGGTGACGTGGGCGCTCGCGCTTCTCTTGTTCGCCTTGTGCATCCTCGCTGCATTCTCGATCGGACTGTTCTATCTTCCCTCCGCGATCGCGCTCATCGTGGCGGCGGCGATGCACGATCGGACCCAACCGAGGACTTCGGGAAGGCGCAGCGCCACGGCGGGCGATCAGTAGCTTCCGGTCCTTTCGCGCCTTGCGACAAAGGGTGAATGTCGGTTCGGGAGTGGGCGCGGCAGGTTTTGAACCTGCGACCTCTTGCGTGTGAAGCAAGCGCTCTCCCACTGAGCTACGCGCCCGGGGGCGGTCACGATACCACCGGGGGCTGGCCGGCCGACTGGGGACGGATCGAATCGCCGGTAGGAGGAAGCCCGAAAAAGGAGACGGCGGCGCGTGCCCGCGTCGCGCCGCCGTCAATCGCCGAGCCTCACAGCTCGGACGCCTTCTCCAGGAGTGTGGCATCTGCAATACCGACGGCGCAAGCCCTGAAATGAGGCGCCACCAGGCGCGGAGCGGGGTTCGCTGGAGGGTCGGCGCCGAGTCCAGCAACCTCGACGCGTGCGACACGTTCTCGCCCGCGGACGGCGACTCGTGAGAGCGAGGCGGGTCAGCGCCAAGGCAGCGCCGAGCGCTCGGCCCAGTACGTCTCGGACGGTTCGACCAGCGCGTCGAGCTCGGCGACGTCCTCCTCGGTCAGCTCGATGTCCAGTGCGAGGACGTTCGCTGCGACCTGATCCGTCGTGACGGCGCCCGACAGGACGACGTCGCACCACGGCTGGGCGAGCACCAGCGCGAGCGCGAGCGCATCGACCCCGGCTGCGTGTCGCTCGGCGACGGCGACGAGCGGCCGGGGCCCGTCGCGCGCGAGCCGGCCGTTGGCCATCGCCTCCTTGACGATGACGCCGAGCCCCGCCTCGTGCGCCTCGGCGAGCGCCGGGGCGACCGAGCGTTCGAGCGCATTCCACGTCGACTGCACCGAGCCGAACAACCGCCGGCCGCCGACCTCGATCCCGAGAGCCGCGCGAACGACGGCGGCCTGATCGGCCCCGCTCGTCGTGAGGCCGACGACGACACCCTCGTCGCGGACACGCGCGAGCGCGTCGAGCAACGCGCGATCCTCGAGCACACCCGTCTCGAACGTTGCCGAGTGGATCTGATACAGCGCGAGGCGCTCGCCGAGCAACGCCCGCGTCTCGGCGAGCTGTCGCCGGAACGCGGTGAGGCTGTGGTCCTTCACCTCGTGCACCGGCGCGTCGACGCGCCAGCCGCCCACGTACGTGTAGCCCCACTTCGAGCCGACCACGACGTCGGCGGCGCTCCCCCGTGACCGAAGCCACGACGCGAGGAACTCCTCTGCCCGGCCGTACGAGCGCGCCGCATCGACGTACAGGATCCCGAGCTCGTACGTCACGTCGAGGAGCTCGTGCGCCCGGCGTCCCATCGTCCCGACGCTCCGGTCGGCGCCGAGGTCCTCCTCGCGGCCGAGGTCGATGTAACCGGGCCGTCCGACCGCCGCGAGGCCGAGCCCGATCGGCGTCACCCTCGGCCCCGTCCGCCCGAGCGGCCTTCGCTCCATCACCCGCATATCATTCGCGCTCGTGACCGAGGTCAAGGCACGCGCCCGCGAGCGGGTGGAGAAGACTCGCGACGAGCTCGTCGCGCTCAGCCACCGTATCCACGAGCATCCCGAGGTGATGTGGGAGGAGCACCGCTCCTCCGCGTGGACGTCGGCGGCGCTCGAACGGGGCGGGTTTTCGGTCTCGCCGGTCGACGGCCTGCCGACGGCGTTCGTGGCGCGCGCCGGCTCGGGCCCGCTGCATGTCGGGATCTGCGCCGAGTACGACGCGCTCCCCGGCGTCGGACACGCCTGCGGACACAACGTGATCGCCGCCGCGGCGGTCGGGGCGGGGCTTGCGCTCGCGGACGTCGCCGACGATGCGGGGGTCACCGTGACGGTGTTCGGCACGCCGGCCGAGGAGGGCGGTGGCGGCAAGATCGAGATGCTCGACCGCGGGCTCTTCGACGAGGAGCACCTGGCGATGATGGTTCATCCCGCCTCGATCGACGATCCCGCGCCGGGGATGATCGCGGCCCAGCACCTCGTCTTCCGGTTCACCGGCAGGGAGGCGCACGCGGCCGCCTCCCCCGAGCTGGGCGTGAACGCGGCCGACGCGCTCACGATCGGCCAGGTTGCGCTCGGCCTGCTTCGACAGCACGTGCGGCGGACGGACATGATGCACGGCATCGTCACGCATGGCGGCGATGCGCCCAACATCGTCCCCGCGCACACCGAGGCGAGGTACATCGTCCGCTCGAGCGTGCTCGAGGACCTCGAGGTGCTGGTCCCGAGGGTCATCCGCTGTTTCGAGGCGGGAGCGCTCGCGACGGGCGCGACGCTCTCGATCGAGCAGGAGCCGGCGTACGCCGAGGTCCGTTCCGACCCCGACCTAGCGTCCCTGTGGCGGCGGAACGCCGAGGCGATCGGGCGCGCGATCGAGCCGCCAGAGGCGCTCGCCGGGCGGTTCCCGGCGTCGACCGACTTCGGCAACGTCTCACGCCGGATGCCGGCGATCCATCCGCTGATCGGGATCGAGACCAACGGCGCCGGCAACCACCAACCCGCGTTCGCCGCGGCGTGCGCGCGGCCGTCCGCCGACCGCGCCGTAGCCGACGGCGCCGTGCTGCTGGCGTGGACGGCGCTCGATGCCGCGACCGATGAGACGATCCGGCGGCGGCTGACCGGCTGATGGGCGGCGGTCGCCGCGCCCGAGGGCGACGCGCGTGATCTGCATATCGGACGTTCCGAGCGGACGGCGCTGTAGCTCCATGTCGCCGCGCATCCCACCCAGGCGCGCCGGACCACCGCCGGGCCACGGGTAAGCTCGCCCCGTGCTCCGCGTGCACCTCGACACCGACCTCGGCTCGGACACCGACGACCTCTGCGCGCTCGCGATGCTGCTCGGCTGGCCAGATGTCGAGGTGGTCGGTGTCACGACGGTCTCCGATCCCGGGGGGATCCGCGCCGGCATGACGCGGTATGCCCTCGGGCTCGCCGGGCGCGCCGACATCCCGGTCGCAGCCGGCGCCGAGGGCTCGCTCGGCGGGTACTTCGTCCCGCTCGAGTTCCCCGACGTCTGGCCGGAGCCGATCGAGCCCTCGCCGTCACCGCCCGGCGTCGCCCTCGAGCTCCTGGAGGGGAGCGTGCGTTCCGAGGCCACCGTCGTCGCGATCGGGCCGTTCACGAACCTCGGCATGTTCGAGGCCGCGCTCCCGGGACGGCTCGCGGAGGTGCCGGTCGCGGTGATGGGCGGCTGGGTCACACCGCCGCGCGAGGGCTACCCACGGTGGACGTGGGATCAGGACTTCAACGTGCAGCAGGACGCGCTTGCCGCCAAGGTCGTCTTCGAGCGATGCCGTCCGCTTGTCGCGCAGGTAGCGGCAACGCTCGAGACGTTCGTGCGCGAGCGCGACCTCGCGGCGCTCGAGGGAGCCGGACCGCTCGCCGCGCTCATCGCCGAGCAGGCGCGGCGGCGAGGCGAGGAGCACGGCATGAAGCACCTCCCCGAGCGGCACCCGGCGCTGCCGCACGATCTCCTGAACTTCCAGTACGACCCGCTCGCCTGCGCGGTCGCGTGCGGCTGGGACGGAGCGACGATCGAGGAGTTGTCGATCCGGCCCGAGCTCGCCGGCCCGCCGCTCCGGCTGCGGCTGCCGGTGGTCGACGACGGCGAGGGCATCCCGACGCGCGTGGTGACATCGGTCGACGGCGAGCGCCTCGCTCGCGACTGGGCAGCGGCGGTGGTCCGCGCATCGGTAGGGACATGACGACCGGGACGGACGAGCTCCTCTCGGTGGCCGTCGGCGCGGCTCGGGCGGCGGCGCGGATCCACGCCGAGGGTCGGCGCTCGGCGCTAGACGTCGCCGAGAAGGACGCCTCGCCGTTTAACCTCGTGACGCACGTCGACCGCGCCGCCGAGGAGGCGATCGTCGACCGGATCCTGGAAGCCCGGCCGGACGACGCGATCCTCGGCGAGGAGGGCGGCGCCCGCGATGGTACGTCCGGCGTCCGCTGGATCGTCGACCCGCTCGACGGGACGGCGAACTACGTCTACGGCTATCCGGCGTACGCGGTCTCGATCGGGATCGAGATCGGCGACGAGCCCGCGCTCGGCGTCGTGCTCGACTCGTCACGCGACGTCCTGCTCGCCGGCGGCCGCGACGTCGCGGCGACGGCGAACGGCCTCCCGATCCACGCCACCGCGCTCGATGATCCCGCCACCGCGCTGCTCTCGACCGGCTACGCCTTCGATCCCGCGTACCGATCGCTGCAGGGCGCCGTCACTGCCGCGATCCTGTCGCGTGTGCGCGACCTCCGCCGGACGGGCTCGGCCGCGATCGACCTGTGCTCGGTCGCGACGGGCGCCGTCGACGGCTACTTTGAGGCCGCGCTCTCACCGTGGGACGCGGCCGGCGGCGCGATCATCGCCCGCGCGGCCGGCGCCGAGGTGCTGGTGGGGACGACGAACGACGTCCCCGGTGTCGCCGTGCTCGCCGCGAACGCCCGCCTGCTCGAGCGGCTGGCGCCGATGCTCGCCGAGGCGGGGTTCACGATCCGGCCGGCCTGAACGTCAGTCCAGGTACTCCCACGGGCGGCGTGGCGTGCGCTTTCCCGCTCTCGGCTTCCAGATCACGGCGCCGGCGACGCCGAGCGCGATCGCGACGGGGATGCCGACGAACAGGACGGACGCGTGCGGCGAGCCGCAGCTCGTCGTCTGGTGTCGGACGCACTCGGCGCCACCACCGACGTACCCCGCGACCGTGAACAACCCGACGAAGACGGCGGCCGTCCAGCACACCCCTGCGATCGCGGCGCGAACGCCTCTCGCGATCTGCACGGCGCTCCCCTCGTTGTCCTCGGCTATCGGGATAGCACGGCGATGCCGTAGACACCAACGTCCGCCATCGTGATGCGGTGCACGTCCCCGTCGACCGCGACCTCGGCGGCGAGGCGCCCGGTCGGATCGAGCGGCTCCACCCGGCCGAACGTGTCCGGCAGCCGCACCTGCAGAACGAGCCGGTCGAGCGGCGGGACCCGGTCGGCCGCGTCGTCGTAGTCGTATCGCATCACGTGCACAGCGATCCGGTCGCCGAGGTCGTGGAGCGCGATCGCCGCGTCGGTCGTTCCGTCGGCGACGCGCACCTGCGGGCCGAACGGCAGGAGGTCGAGCGAGAAGCGGAACGGCTCGCCGGTCGCGACGCCGTCTCGTTCGAGCAGCGCGTGCATGCGGCCGCCGAGGTTCGACCCGAGCACGCCGAGGACGACGAGCCGCCCGCCGCCGTCGACGTAGCCCTCGAGCAGCTTGGCCTGCCGCGGCGTGAGCGCGTCGACGGCCGGAACGACGATCGTGCGGTAGCGCGCGAGATCCGGCGGCTGGAGGTCGTCGGCGCGCAGCTCGCCCTCGGGCAAGAACAGGACGTCGTAGGGCTGCATCGTCTCGCAAAGCACGCGCGACACCTGGTCGAATGCGAGGACGTCGCCCTCGGGCAGGGCGTTCACGCGGTTGTCGGCCGGGAGCTCCACCTCGGCGCGCGCGAGCGAGTTGCTCCGGATCCCGTAGGCGACGGCGACCTCGGCCATCGTCGGATCCGTTCCGAACGCGTCCTCGTGGTCGGCGAGGAACGACTGGATCTCGACGACGACGTCGTGCGGCGCGTAGAACGCGTCCTCGACGACGCTGCCCATCCACGAACCGTACGGCGCTGACATGTTCACGCCGAGCGCCGCCGCCTCGAACAGCGATTGCCGGAACCGGTCGTACCCGTGGCCGTCCTTCAGCATCCGCACCATCTCGGGAACGACGCCACCGTAGGGGTTCTCGACGACGACGACGGACCTCCTGCGGCCGAACCCGGCCGCGTACCGGTACCACTCGGGCTGGCGCCAGAGCGTGTTCCGCATCTCGGTCGTGATGATGTCGACGTGCGGGGCCATCGGGTAGTAGTGCTCGAACAGGTTGAAGAAGTTGCCGGAGATCAGCACCTCGCGACCCTTGCCCCGCGCGTACTCGCGCGCGTACGTCGCGAGCTCCTCGAAGTAGCGCGCGATGTTCCCCTGCTGGAACCGGAGATACTCGGGGAACAGCGGCGTGGTGTGCCGGTCGGTCATGAAGTCGTAGCCGCGCGCGAGCAGCCACTCGCCGTAGTGGAAGCTCGAGAGCTCTTCGTCGCGGACGTCCTCGGGCCGCTGGTCCTGCGGCAGCGCCCGAAGGTACTCTCGAAATCCGGTCACGCACGTACGGCAGAAGCACCCGCCGTACTGCAGCGATGTGAGCGGCACCTCGGTCTCGTCGAACTGCACGCCCTGCACGCCGGCATCGATCTGGATCCGGACGATCGCCTTCAGGTACTCACGCCAGACCGGGTTGTTCCGGTCCATCATGACGTTGTAGTGGTCCCGGTCCGGGCACTCGATCCAGAGCGCGTGACACGATTCGCCGGTGATCGTGCGCTGCGCGCACTCCTCCAGGATGTCCTCGACCGGTTCGCCCCACTGGTTCAGGACGGGGTCGGGGAAGTAGTCCTGTCGCGGCTTCCACAGCTTCGGGTGGCGGTTCTGCCAGAACTCGCGCATGCCGAGGTAGCTCGTCTTGCGCGCGGGGTCGCGGAGCTCGTTCCACTGCAGGACGTCGCTCTCGTCCTCGTTCAGCTCGACGGCGTACTCCCAGGCGTGCTCGAACACGATGCCGAACACGTTGATCCCGCGCTTGCCGCATTCCTCGATGAACTCGGCGTCCGTGAGATAGCCGTACACGCGGAAGCGCGCCGGCACCGGACCGTACGCCTCCTGCTCGAGGTACGGCAACGCGAGGCACCCGCCGCCGAGAGCCGACCAGACGAGCATCGTCGCGCGGACCTGCTCGAGCTCCTCCACCATCCGAAGACGCCGCGGCGGCAGCGTCGGGTGGTAGTTGTGCTGCCTCGGGTACCACGCGTCGAAGTAGACCCCTCGCTGCATCGCTTCCCTTCCTCTCGGCGCTTCTAGACTGCGGCTGCGATGCGCACCCCACGCCCAGAGTCAGCGTGAGCGCGACCGTCATCGTCGTCGGCTCGGCGAACGTCGACCTGGTCATGCGCGTCCCGCGGTTGCCCGCGCCGGGCGAGACCATGCTCGGTGGAACCTTCTCGCGCGCGCCGGGCGGCAAGGGTGCGAACCAGGCGGCGGCCGCCGCGACGCTCGGCGCACGGACGTGGTTCGTCGGCAAGGTCGGACGCGACGATCTCGGCGCGTGGACACGGTCGGACCTCGAGGCGACCCGCGTCGACTGCTCGGCGCTCGGGACATCGGACTCGCCAACCGGCGTCGCGCAGATCTGGGTCGACGACGCCGGCGAGAACGCCATCACGGTCGCGTCCGGCGCGAACGCCGACGTCGACGCCGCGTTCGTGACGGAGGGGCTCCGGGCGATCGACGTCGATCGCGCGGTGGTGCTCGCGAACCTCGAGATCCCCGACGATGCCGTCGCAGCGGCGGCCGAGGCCGCGACCGAACGCGGCTGGCCGTTCGTCCTGAATCCGGCGCCCGCGCGCCCGATCGAGCGGGCGGTGTTCGCCAAGGTGACCTTGCTGACACCGAACCGATCGGAGGCGACGGCGCTCGCGCCCTCCATCGGCACGCTGCTCGACGACGGAGTCGACACCGTGGTCGTGACGCTCGGCGGCGACGGGGCCGAGGTGCATCGCGCGGGCCGCGACGTCCATCGTCAAGCCGCCTTCCGCGTCGAGGCCCGTGACACCACCGGCGCGGGCGACGCGTTCAGCGCCACCCTCGCCTGGGCGATCGCGGACGGGCGTGACCTCGGCGAGGCAGTGCGGCTCGCGGCCGGGGCTGGCGCGCTGGCAACGCGCGCGATCGGCGCGAGGGCCAGCCTCGCTACGAGGGACGAGCTCGAGCACTTCGTCACGGGGTGACCGCCGTTCGCCCGGCGCGCGCGTGCAGCGCCTGTAAGGTCGCCGAACCGCTCGTAGGTCGGGCCGTAAGCGTCCACCACGCCGGCTCGGGATGCCGCGGAACCGCGCGATGGCGGGCCACCGCGATAGAAGTGGTGCTGGACGTTCGCCGCCGAGCTCGACCGGCGTCAGGCGCGCCACCGTCACACGATGACATCGACCGGGTCGTCCTCGAACCGAACGACGGTGACGTCATTCGCCCCCGTGCCCTCGAGCAGCAGCACCATCGCGCTGGAGTCCCCTTCGGATAGCGGGGCGCCGTGCCAGACCCCCGGGTCCATCGCCACGCCGGTGCCGGGACGGAGACGGAACACCTCGAACCGCTCAAGCTCCGGGATCGCGGCCGGCTCCTCGGGGCGTTCGGCCGGACCGACGTAGAGCAGGCACTCGCCGCGGAGCGGCACGACCACCTCGACCGAGCGCATGTGGCGCTCGGCCCAGTCGAACCGCAGCGGAGACCCAGACAGCGCGAGGTACCCGACGCCGTAGTTCCGGCCGTCGGTCGGCAGCGACACCATCTCCGCCCACCACCGCCATCCCGGACCCGACGCGTCCTCGCCGCGGGCGGGCACGGCGATCGTCCGCCCGTATGCCGCGAACGCCTCGGCCGTGAGCTCGCGGACCCGCAGCGTGGTCATCGCGGGATCTCCAACCGGACGGGCCGCGAGGGCACGAGCACCGGCGCGCCGGCGAGACCGCTCGGACGCCGCTCGGCGTTCAGCAGGTTCGCCGGCGTGTTCGACACGCGGATCTCGATGTCGTTGTCGCCCGGACGGACGAGATCGGTCACGTCGAGCTGGTACGGGTGCCAGAGGCGGACGCCTGCGCACTCGCCGTTCACGAACACCTCGACGACGTCGTCGCGGGTCGGGACGCGGATCGCGACCCGACAGCCGTCGATCTCGGCAGGCAGCGTCGCCGTCGTCCGGTAGTGCCCGGTGCCCGAGAAGAACGGATAGCCCTGCTCGGTCCACGAGTCGGGTCGGATCGCTGTCGTCGGCGCGACGAGCACCGGCCGGCCGTCCCGCTCCTCCACGCCGAACGCGCCGAGGATCTTGATCTTGTCGAGCAGGCCGCCGGTCGCGCTCCCGACGTCCATCCGGACGGCCAGCACGTTGCGGCCGGGCCGCAGGCCGCCGGCGATGCCGACGATCCGCATCTGGCTGTCGAACGGCGCTCGCACGGGCTCGTCCGTGATCTCCTTCCCGTTCACGAACAGGCGACCGTCTCCTCCGGCGAAGCCGTCGAGGATCAGCCTTGCGTCGGGCGGGACGACTTCTGCTTCGAAGGGGATCCGGAACCAGACCGGGATCGGGTACACGCACGCGGGCTCGGCCGGGAGCTGGTACCCCCACGCGCCGGGGACCATGGGCGTCCACGCCGACTCGTCCACGGCGTCCCCGGCGTAGTCCGACGCCTCGCCGCCGTCGGGCTCGTCGGTTGCGACCCAGTCCTCGAGCACCAGCGCGTTGCCGCCCTCGGCCTCGAACGACCACGTCCCGTCGAGTACGACCTCGGCCGGCGGGGACTCGACCGCCGTCGCGATCTCGCGGACCCTGCCGTCGCCGAGATCCACGGAGACGCCGGCCCGGTAGCCGCGCGCCGTGCCGACGATCGCATCGGGCTTCACGGCGTCGACGTCGAACGTCGACGCGACGACGCGCGGAACGCTCGGCTCCTCGAGGACGACGAACGCCGAGCCGACCGGCGGGAGCCAGATGTGGAACGACGTCCGCCCGTCCTCGACGCGGCTCGGTGTGACGATCGTGTCCGTGCCCGTCGAGGGGTCCCACAGGTGCGGCTCGACGGCGCCGTGCACACGCACGTCCGCCTCCTGCGCGTCGAAGGTCGGGTTCACGAGGAAGACCACCTCCCGGCCATCCTTGGCCCGGCGGAGGCTGAACAGGTCCTCGTTGTCGATCTCGACATCGGGCGGCAGGAGCCGCGCCACGGCGTCGCGGTACGCGTCGACGACCGAGCGCACCGGCGGCACCGTCGCCGCCTGCGCCATGGCATGGATGTCCGCCGTGGGGCGTCCGGCGATCCGGCCGGCGCGAACGAACGCCACGCGCGCGTCGTCGCGAGCGTCCACGGTCGCGTCGCCCTCGGCGCCGACGCCCGCCCGCGTCTCGGCCGGATCGACGCCGAACAGCGCCCGGACGCGCTCGCCCACGTCTGTCAGCCCTTCGGGCCCGAACGCCTGCCCCGGCAGCAGCACGCCGCCAAGCACCCCGCCGCCCTGACCGACCAGTTCCTCGAGCCGGTCGAAGGTCGAGGCGCGGACGTGTGCCATCGGCGGCACGACGACGACCTCGTACGCCTCGTCGCCGACACGAACGGCGCCGTCGCGGAGCTCCGAGCGCGCGAGCACATCCTCGTCGAGGTAGTCGAAGTCGACGTGCAACCGCATCAAGAGGTCGGTGAGCGCGTTGAAGTCGTCCTCGATGCGATCGCCGATCTCGTTGCGCTGCTGCGGCGTGTACGTCGCGAACATCGCGTTGATGGGCCACAGCACCGCCACCCGCGCCAGGTGCCTCCCGCCCGAGAGCGTGCGGCTGAGTCGGCTCATGTAGTCGTTGAAGACGCCGTAGTGCCGCCACCACGGGTACTGGTAGAACTGCGACGGCGGCCAGTCCCGCTTGCGGTTGCCTTCGAGCGTGTAATGGAACCCGTGCGGGTTCAGCACGTTGACGCCGAGGACGTACTCCCAGTCGGCGATCCACTTCATCCGCTGCATCGTCGCGTCCATGAAGATGCCGCCGAACGATTCGCAGATCACGCGCGGGCTGCCGAACTGGTGCGCCGCCGAGCTTGCGACCTTGAGCGCGACGTGCTGATCGGGCGACGTCCGCGTCCCGATCACCGGGTACAGGTGATCGACCGCGACGATGTCCATGTTCTCGTAGTGGCGGAACAGATTGCCCTCGACACGGATCATCCGGCGGAGCCACTCCTCGTAGAGCAGGTGCGCTGTGAAGACCATCCCGTGCGCGTTGCACCACTCCCGCAGCTGCCGGTAGTACGCGTTGGTATAGAAGTCTGTCGTCGTGTTGAAGTAGTCGTACCGCACCTTGGCACTGTCGGGCCGGACGTCGAAGAACAGGTCGATCAGCCGTGGCCGCAGGTCGTAGCCGTTGCGGTTGCGGAACCGGCGGAACATGCCCCTGGTCCACGGCAGTACCGGGTTGTCGCCGCCGCTCATGTAGTAGTGCATCGCCGGCTCGTCGGAGTAGAACCCGACGAGCGGTCGCGAGCCGTCGCCGTTGCCGGCCGCCTTCAGGTACGGCGCGTACCCCAGCTCTAGGAACATCCTCGTGGATTCGGGATCCATCGCGTCGATGTAGTAGTCGGCGCGCTTCTGCACGATGTACGACAGGCGCCACGTCCCCGGCGGCACCTCCCACGGAACGACCTTCTCGAACGACAGGTTCGGCGTCAGGTCGATGACGGTGCCGTCCTGTCCGATCGCGAACGCGGCAACCGGATCCGAGCGCTCGAAGTCGAGGTACCGGCTGTCCTCCCCGGTCAGGCACATGAACCACGGGCCCTGGATCTGGAAGCTGAGGCACTCGATGTAGCGCTGCGCGAGATCGGGACGGGCCTTCAGCACGCGCTTGTCGGCGGTGCCGCTCGGCCAGTTCATCTCGTCGTAGATCCACGTCGCGAGGCCGAGCTTGCGCGCCTCCTCGGCCGCCAGGCCGATCCGGTCGAGGTAGCCGTCCGACAGGTACGGCAGCTCGAGCCCGTACCGGCCGTGAAGCACCACGCCGCGCATGCGCTTGTCGGCCAGCTCGCGCAGCTGGAACCGCATCTCGTCCGGATCGAGCTCGCCGTTCAGGAACCAGAACGGCAGGATGCCGAACTCCGGCGTGGGATGCTCGAAGGTCTGGGCGTCGAGCCGCTCGTCGACCCAGCGTTCGTTGACGTCCGCGTTCACGCTCACGTGCCTCAGATCCCCTCTCCGTTCGGGAGCACCGTCGCCTTCACGAACCCCTCGGGCTTGTCGACGGCCGTTCGGAACGCTTCGTCGATCCGCTCGAGCGGGTAGCGGTGCGTGACGAGCTCGTCGAGCCGCACGCGCCCGGTGGTCAGCAGCCGCATCCCCATCCGCATCCCGCGCAGGATCGTGGCGACTTCGCGGAAGTGCGCGTTCACGATGCGGAAGGCCATCCAGTTCCACTGTCCGAGCGGGACCCTCCGCGGCTCACCCTGGTGGTAGCCGGTGATGACGACGGTGCCGCTCATCCGCGTCACGTCGCCGATCGGGTCGATCGCCTGCTGGACGCCGGTGACCTCAAAGGTCGTGTCGACGCCCTTGCCATCGGTCAGCTCCCGCACGCGATCGACGAGCGACTCGTGGACGGGGTCGACGACGACCGTCGCCCCGAGCTTGGTCGCACGGTCGAGCGCGTCGACGCGCGGATCGGCCACGATGATCTGCCGCGGCCCCTGCTGCTCGACCAGGAGCTGGACCAGGTTGCCCATGAACCCGGCGCCGATGATCAGGACGTCGTCGCCGAGCGCAGGGTTGGCGAGGTCGACGGCGTTCACGGCGCACGCCATCGGCTCGCCGAGCGCGAGGTCGAGCGGCACGTCACCGGCCGGGAAGCAGTGCTCCTGCTTGGCGGCGACGTACTCGGCATAGCCGCGCGTCGTCACCCATGTCGCGACACGGTCCCCGGGCCTCATCGTCGCGATCTCCGCGCCCACCTGCTCGACGACGCCACTCACCTCGTGCCCGGGGTACCAGGGCATCGTCGCGTGGCTCAACTTGCCCTGCCACATGTCGAGCTCGGACGCGCACACGCCGCACGCGGCGACGCGCACGAGGACCTCGTCGCCGGCGATCGCGGGGACCGGCTCATCGAGGATCTCGAACCGCTCGGGCACGGGAAGCATCGCGATCTTCATCGTTCCTCCAGTTCCAAGATGCGGGCGGTGGTGCCGTCGAGGTGGACGCGCGCGGTCGGACCACCGAGGTCGAGCCGCTCGCCGGACAGCAGGTCCGTCACCTTCGCGCCGGCGAAGGACGCGAGCGACCCGGTCAGGCGAACGCTCACGGTCGTCGCGGCGTCGGCGAAGTTGAGGAGCACGAGGACGCTCGGCGTGCCCGGCGCGGTGCGGAGGTAGGCGTACATGCCGCTGCTCGGCTCGACGTCGATGCGCTGCCAGTCGCGCGAGTGCAGCGCCGGCGTGTGCCGCCGCAGGTCGATCAGCCGCCGGTAGTACTCACGCAGGCCTGGGTGCCGGTCGTCGTTCCACACGAGCGGGGTGAGTGCATCGTACGGGAGGTAGGACGCGCCGATCTCGTCGCCGGTGTACAGCTCGGGGACGCCGGGCAGGGTGAGCAGCATCGCCGCGGCGACACGCGTCATGCCCTCGCCGTACAGGTCGATGAACCGCGTACCGGTGTCGTTGTTGTTCAGGAAGCGGAAGATCAGCGCGTCGGGGTCGTAGCCCTCCGGCGGATTCAGCAGCGCCTGGTCGAGCCAGTCGCCGATCACCTCGGGCGCGTCGAACACGCCCTGCCACGCCCAGTTGCCCAGCTGCTGGGTCCAGTCGTAGCCGACGTCGAATCCGTGCGAGAAGTAGTACGGATCGCGGGCGCTCGCCTCGGCGATCAGCATCAGGTCGGGCTTGATCCGCTTCAGCTCCTCGCGCCATACCGGCCAGAACCCCGGGCGCCGCTGCTTGACGCCCCAGGCGGCGTCCACGCGGAAGCCGTCGACGTCGAACTCGCGGACCCAGTACGAGAACGCCGCAAGCTCCATGTTGCGGACCTCGACGTTGTCGTAGTTGAGGTTGTTCAGGTTCGACCAGTCGAAGTAGTGCGTGATGTCGCCCTGCTGATCGCGGTCGAAGAAGTCGTAATAATGCGAGGCGGTTCCGTACTTCGCGGCGTCGACGGAGTACGGGTGCTCGTCGGAGATGTGGTTCGGCACGAAGTCCATCAGGACCCTGATGCCGTTCGCGTGCGCCGCCTGCACGAGCTCCCGGAAGTCCTGCTTGGTCCCGTAGGCCGGGTTCAGATTGAAGTAGTCCTTGACCGCATAGCCGAAATCGGCCGCCGGCGAGACGTTGACGGGCGAGAGCCAGATCGCGGTGACACCGAGGTGCGCGAGGTAGGGCAGCCTCCCCTCGACGCTCTTGAACCCACCGTTGCCGAAGAGCTGGGGGACGACGCCATACACGACCGCGTCGTCCACCCACGCCGGGTTCTCGGTCGCCATGTCGACCAGCCGTGGCTGTCCGCCGTCGACGACGAAGTAGGTCGTGCTTTCGTCGGTCCGTCCCTCTCCGTCGGTGATCGTCAGGGTGACGTAGTACTCGCCGTCCCGTTCGGGCGCCGTCACCGTGACCTGGTCGGTCGAGCCCCGGACGCCGAGCGCGACCGGGTTGTCGGGGCGCTCGGACCACGCGTATGTGTGGATCTGCGAGGCGTCGAACGCGCTCGGCGCGCTCCTCGACGCGTCGAACGTCACGTCGCGACCGTCGAGGGCGACGTGGATCCGCGCCGTCGGCCGGGGATCCAGCCGCTCGTCGAACGTCACCTCCGCCGCCGCACCCGAGCCGCACGACGCGGTGACCCGGTTGACGCCGGGGACCATCGGCACGCGGACCGAGAAGTTGCCGTCCTGGACTTGGACCGACGAACCGGCACCGCCGTTGTCCGACACCTCGACGCTGTCGCAGCGTGCTTTGCCGGAGAGCGACTCGCTCCAGGCCCAGGCGTCGCCGCCCCTCGTATCGAACGTCGTCACGTTGCCTTCCGAGCTTGGCGTTCCCCTCGCGCCGCCGTCTGTGCACGAGGCGAGCAGGGCGCCGAGGGCCAACCAGAGGGCCGGAGCGACGCCCCGCCGACGCGGCCGCGGCCCCACCGCACGCCTCAGCCCTTGAGCCCTTGCAGCGAGATGCCTTGCACGAACTTCCGCTGGAAGATCAGGAACACGAGAATCATCGGTAGCGTCGCCACGACGGAGCCCGACATCAGCACGCTCCACGCCGTCCGGTTCTTGACGACGTACAGGGCGAGACCGAGCGGCAGGGTCGTGAGGCTGTTGCTCGAGATGTAGATCAGTGGTCCGTAGAAGTCCTCCCAGAAGAACTGGAAGGTGAAGATCGCCACGGCTGCGAGCGCCGGCGCCGACAGGGGAAGCACGATCTTGCGGTAGATCTTGAACTCGCCGGCGCCGTCGACGCGCGCCGCATCGATCAGCTCGTCCGGGATGCTGCGCATGTACTGCCGCAACAGGAACACCGAGAATGGGCTGACCAGGGCGGGAACGATCAGCACCCAGTACGAGTCGATCCAGCCGTGGCCGCCGATCCCCGCGATGTTGTTGCCGCCGAACAGCGGCATGTGCTTCATGATGATGTACGTCGGGATGATGGTGACCTGGCCCGGGACCATCATCGTCGCGAGCCCCAGGAAGAACAGGAAATTACGCAGCGGGAACGTCCGCTTGGCGTAGCAGTACGCGGCGAGCGACCCGAAGAACAGCTGGCCGAGCGTCACGGTCGTCGCGACGAACGTGCTGTTCAAGAACCACCGCACGATCGTCGTCGTACCGACGTTGGCCTGCGAGTTCTCGTGTGCCTGCACGCTCGACAGACCGAGGAAGGTCTTGAAGTTCTCCAGCGTGGGGTGCGTCGGGATCCACTGGGGCGGATTCTGGAACATCCGGCCGGCCGGCTGCAGCGACGACGTGAGCATGTAGGCGAACGGCGCGACGAAGATGAGCGCGCCGCCGATCAGGATCGCGTACCGGACCAGCCGACCGGGCTTGAACCGGATCTGGCGCCGCCTGCGTGGGATCTTGATCGCCGGGGCGGCGCTGCCCGGAGGGAGGTGGCCGATCTCTTCGGTGGTCTGCACGCTACGCCTCCGCCTGCCTCATGTAGTACCGGAACTGGAAGATCGAGAAGACGAGCAGCATCGCGAACAGCGCGTACGCGAGCGCGGCGGCGTAGCCCATCTCGAAGAACTGGAAGGCCGAGCGGTAGATGTAGTACATGATGGTCGTCGTCGCGCCCCCCGGCCCGGGCGGTCCGCCCTGCGTCATGATGAAGATCTGAGTGAACACCTGGAACGAGCCGATGAACGAGATGATCAGTAAGAACAGCGTCGTCGGCGCGAGCAGCGGGAGCGTGATCTTCCAGAACCGCTTGAGGCCGCTGGCGCCGTCGACCTCGGCAGCCTCGTAGAGCTGAGCCGGAATCGCCTGCAGCCCGGCCAGGTACACGATCATGTAGAAGCCGACGCCCTTCCAGACCGTCATCAAGATGACGGCGGGCATGGCGGTCTTGTTGCTCGACAGCCACAGCAACGGTTGGCTGATCAGGTGCGTCTTGAGGAGGTAGTAGTTCGCCAGGCCGTAGTCGGTGTTGTAGACCCACTTCCAGATGATCGAGGCGACCACGAGCGGCGTGACGACCGGCAGGTAGTACATCGTCCGGAACAGGCCGAGGCCGCGGATCTGCGCATTCAGCAGGACCGCGACCAGCAGGCCGAGGGCCAACTCCAGCGGGATCGTCCCGATGGTGAAGTACAGCGTGTGCCAGATCGAGCTGATGAAGCCCTGGTCGTGGAGCATGTCGCGGTAGTTCTGCAGGCCGACGAAGGGCTTGGCGGGCTGCAGGATGTCCCACTCGTGGAAGCTGATCCAGAACGAGAAGATCAGCGGATAGACGAAGAAGGCGAAGAACAGGATGAGCCCGGGCGACAGGAACAGGTATGCCGTCCACTCGTTCCGAGCCTCGTGGAGCTTCGCCCGCAGGTAGCCCCGCTTCGCGACCTCCACGCGGACGGCCTCGGCCTGACCCACGCCTCCCCCTCTCTGTCCTCCCGCGGTTCGCCGCCATGGTGCGGGTGCCGCGAGGACGCCCGCACCCGGCCGCGGTGGGACCCTTACGACTTGTTGAGGATGTCCGCCGCATCGGCGGCGGCCTTGTCCAGCGCCTGGCTCGGCGTCATGTCACCATAGATGGCGGAGCCGAGCTGCTGGTTGAGGTCCTCCTCGATCTGCGACCACTTCGGGGTCTGGATGTTGCTCGTGACGCCGCACTTCATGTTGTCGGCGAACCCCTTCAGGACGGGCTTCTTCTCGAAGATCGCCGGATCCGACAGCAGGGACTGGCGCGGCGGAAGCAACGTGCTGCCCTTCTCGAGGACGTTCCATTTCAGCATGTTCTCCGGGCGCGACAGGAACTCGATCCACAGCCAAGCGGCGTCGGGGTTCTTCGACTGGCTGAAGACGACGAGGTCGTCACCCGCGATCGTGGTGGCGCACCCGGCCGGGCCCTCCGGCATCGGCGCGCTGTCCCACTTGCCGTCGATCTTCGGGAACGAGGTCTGCATCTCGCCCGCGAACCAGGACCCCGCCTCGTACATCGCGACCTTGCCCTCAGCGAAGGCGACGCGCCCGTCCCACGAGTTGGAGTTGTAGTAGTCGGGCGGCGAGTACTTGGCGAGGCCGATGTAGAAGTTCGCGGCCTGCTTCGCCTGCGGGCTGTCGAACATCACCTTGCCCGTGTCGTTGTTGTACAGATCGCCGCCGGCCTGCCACAGGAAGGGGTACCAGTAATACGCCGACTCGGGCGCGAACTCGATGAACCCGTACTGCTTCTTGGCCGGGTCGGTCAGCTTCTGGACGTCCGCCTGGAACTCGTCCCACGTCGCGGGCGGGCCGTCGATGCCGGCCGCCTTGAACATGTCCGTCCGGTAGAACAGACCGGTGGTCTCGCCGTCGAACGGCAGCGCGTACCACTTGCCCTGGTACTGCGCGCCGACCGCCCAGGCGTCGACGTAGTCGCTCGTGTCGACGTACTTGCTCTGGGCGATGTACTTCGACAGGTCGACCAGCGCGCCTCGCGAGGCGAAGTCGGTGACGCCACTCATGTCCATGAATGCGGTGTCGGGGGCCGTGCCGCCCGCCACCTGGGTGAGGAGTTTCTCGTTCGCCTGCTCGGCCGGGACGTTCTGGAACTGGACCGTGATGGTCGGGTACTCCTTGTGAAAGGCCGCCGCCAGGTCCTGCATCGTCTTCGTGTTGCCGACCCACGACGCGAACGTGATCGTGGTGTCCGTCTTCGGCGGCGCCACGGTCTGCCCCGCGCTCGGACCGCTGTTGTTGTTGCCGGTGTCGTTCGAGACGCCGCACGCAACGGCGAACGTCGCGAGCGCGACCGAGAGCACCGCAACTCGCGTGCTGAGGAGCATCTTCCTCACCATTCGGATCGACTCCCCCCTCTCCCGGGACCTGCGCGGCCCCGAGGTGGATCGGGCGCGCCGCGGCGCTCACCGCCGCACGCGATTTCGCAAACCGATTTGCCGCGGCTACCTTGACCCCTGTTCCGTGGCCCTGTCAAGGTAGGGAGGACGCGGACAGCCTCTCAATCGGGGGGGACGATGGTCCTTGAAGATCCGGGCCTGACCCGTCCAGGCTCCGGAGAAGTGAAACGGTTTGCACGAACCCGTCGCATCACGATCGACGACGTCGCCGCGCGAGCCGGCGTGAGCAAGACCACGGTGTCCCACGTCCTGTCCGGCAAGCGCCCCGTCCGCGCCGACACGCGCCGCCGCGTCGAGCGTGCGATCCATGAGCTCGACTACCGCCCGGACTTCATCGCGCGCAGCCTGCGGACGCGCCAGAGCCACATCGCCGCGCTGGTGATCCCCGACATCACGAACCCGTTCTTCCCGGTGATGGCCCGCGGGTTCGAGGACGCGCTCGGCCAGTCCGGATACCGGACGTTCATCTGCAACACCGACTCGCTGCGGGAGCAGGAGCTCGCGTTCGTCACCGACGTCGCCAGCCGGCGCGTCGACGGCATCGCCATGGTGTCGCACCACGTCCATGCCCGCGACGTCGAGGGGTTCGTCCAGAACGGCATGCCGATCGTGTCGATCGGGAGCCTCATCGTCGATCACCCGCTCGTCGACGTCGTGATGGGCGACGACGAGCGCGGGGCGCGCGACGCGACCGAGTTCCTGCTCGAGCGGTACGGTCCGAACGTCGCGCACATCTCGGGATCGGCCGAGGGGCCACCCGCGCGGGAGACCGGCTACCGCGAGGCGCTGGCGGCGGCGTCCGTCCGCGTTCGCTCGGACCTGATCGTCGAGGGCGACTGGACGCGAGCCGGCGGCGCCGAAGCCATGCGCACGCTCCTCGACCGCCCCTCGCCGCCCCGGGCCGTGTTCTGCGCGAACGACCTCATGGCGCTCGGCGCCCTCGACGCCGTCGAGGAGCGCGGTCTGCGCGTACCCGACGATGTCGCGCTGCTCGGCTACGACGACGTCGAGTGGGCGTCGCTGGTGCGGCCGCCGCTCACGACGGTGCTGAACCCGGCGTACGACACGGGTCGCGCCGCGGCCAACCTGCTGTTCGACCGGATCGCGCGCGGGTACGAGGGCGCGCGCCGCGTGGTGCGGATCACGTGCGACCTCGTCGTCCGGGAGTCCGCGTGACGAGCGACCCCATCGGCGTCGGCGTCGTCGGCGGCGGGTTCGCCGCACGGGCGCACGTCGACGCGTTGCGCCGCGTCGCCGGCGTCCGGATCGCCGGCATCGCGGCGAGCACGCCGGAACGGTCCCGGGCGGTGGCCGGCGAGCTCGGACTGCCGGCCGTCGACGACTACCGCGGCATGCTCGAGGACGACTCGATCGCGGCGATCCACGACTGCACGCCGAACGACCTGCATCTCGATGTGAACCGCGTCGCGATCGAGGCCGGCAAGCACGTGCTTTCCGAGAAGCCGCTCGCGATGGACTCGCGCGAGACCGCGTGGCTGGTCGAGCTCGCGCGAACGGCGGACGTCGTCACCGGCGTCTGCTTCAACTACCGCCACTACCCGCTCGTCCAGGAGTTGCGGTCGCGGCTCGCCACCGGAGGAGACGGCGCCGTGCGCCTGGTCACCGGGACGTACCTCCAGGACTGGCTGCTGATGCCAACCGACTGGAACTGGCGGCTCGACCCGGCGCGTGGCGGAACGTCGCGAGCCGTCGCGGACATCGGATCGCACTGGATCGACCTCGTACAGCACGTCACCGACGACCGACTCGCGGAGGTGTGCGCCGACCTCGGCAGGATGCACGACGTGCGTCGCCGGCCGGTCGGCGAGGTGCAGACGTTCACCACCGGCGACGGCGAGCGCGCCGACGTCCGCGTTGGGACCGAGGATTGGGCGACCGTCCTCTTCCGGACCGAGCGCGGCGCGCGCGGCAGCCTCGTCGTGTCCCAGGTGAGCGCCGGCCGGAAGAACCACCTAACGCTCGAGGTCGACGCGGAGTCGGCCGCGTTCGCATGGGACCAGGAGGTTCCGAACACGCTGTGGATCGGCCGGCGTGGCAAGCCGAACGCCGAGCTCGTACGCGACCCCTCGCTGTTGTCGCCAGCGGCGGCCGCGCTCGCGCACTATCCCGGCGGTCATCAGGAGGGGTGGCCGGACGCGCTGTTCAATCTCGTGTCGGACTTCTACGCCGCCGTTCGCGCGCGCGGCGCCGGTGAGGTGCATGAGCACACGTTCGCGTCGTTCGCCGACGCGCACCGCACGACCCAGACCGTCGAGGCGATCGTCGCGAGCTCCGCCGACCGAGCGTGGGTCCGCGTCGGCACCGGTCGGGAGGCGCATCGATGAAGCTCGGAGTGTTCACCGTCCTGCTGCGCGACCTGCCATTGGAGCGGATGCTCGACACTCTCGCCGACCTCGGGGTCGAGGCCGTCGAGATCGGCACCGGCAACTACCCGGGATCGCAGCACTGCGACCCCGACGAGCTGTTGGCCGACCGCTCGAAGACGGACGCGTTCCGCAAGGCGGTCGAGAGCCGCGGCATGATCATCAGCGCGCTCAGCCAGCACGGGAACCCGCTGCACCCGCAGCGCGAGATCGCGGAGGCCTCGCACGAGGTCTGGCGCAAGACGGTCGTCCTGGCCGAGCGGCTCGAGGTCCCCGTGGTGAACGCCTTCTCGGGCTGCCCGGGCGACAGCGAGGGCTCGCGCTACCCGAACTGGGCGACGTGCGCGTGGCCCGACGACTTCCTGACGGTGCTCGAGTGGCAGTGGAACGAGAGGGTCATCCCCTACTGGACGACCGAGGCCGCGTTGGCCGAGGAGCACCGCGTCAAGATCGGCTTCGAGATGCATCCGGGGTTCGTCGTCTACAACACGGAGACCCTGTTGAGGCTTCGGGCGGCGTGCGGCGACGCCGTCGGCGCCAACCTCGATCCGAGCCACCTGTTCTGGCAGGGCATGGACCCGGTCGAGGTCATCAAGGTGCTCGGCAACGAGAACGCGATCTTCCACGTCCACGCCAAGGACACGCAAATCGACAAGCGGAACACCGCGATCAACGGCGTCCTCGACACCAAGCACTACGGCCAGCTGCTCGACCGGTCGTGGGTCTTCCGCACCGTCGGCTACGGGCAGGGCGAGAAGGTGTGGCGCGACATCATCAGTACGCTTCGGGCGGCGGGCTACGACTACGTGCTCTCGATCGAGCACGAGGACAGCTACCTGTCGATCGAGGAAGGCTTGAGGCGGGGCATCCAGACGTTGCGGTCGATCCTCATCACGGAGCCCACCGGGCAGATGTGGTGGGCCTGAGCAGGCGGGGTGAGCGAACGTGGCTGAGATCGTGCTCGACGACGTGACGAAGGTCTACGCGGACGGAACGGTCGCCGTCCGCAACGTCAGCTTCGAGATCCCGGACGGCCAGCTCATGGTGCTGGTCGGCCCGTCGGGATGCGGGAAGACGACGATCCTGCGGATGGTGGCCGGGCTCGAGGAGATCACCGAGGGGACCGTTCGCATCGGCGATCAGATCGTGAACGAGATGTCCGCCAAGAACCGCGACATCGCGATGGTGTTCCAGAACTACGCGCTCTATCCGCACATGAACGTCTACGACAACATGGCGTTCAGCCTGCAGATGCGCAAGGTGAAGAAG
>DATAEU010000046.1:0-11777 GCA_036257835.1 Actinomycetota bacterium
AAACTCCTCGATGCAGCGGCGGAGATCCTCCTCGGCCTCGTCCGGACGATCCTGCTCCCGGGACACCTGCGCTCGCTGGTATCGAGCCGCACAGATGTTGTCGCGGATGAGCGTTGTCGGTGCGAGACGCATGCAGTCGTCGATCAGCGGCTCGGCGGTAGCGAACTCGCCCTCGAGCAGACAGAGCTGTGCGCGAGAGGCGGCGACGAGCCAACGCTGCGCCGGCTGCCGAAGGGTCTCCGCCATGCGCTCGACGGTGTTGAGCTCTCCACGCGCCTCCGGGATGCGACTGGCCTCGGCGAGGGAGATGAACCGGCCCAGGTGTCCGTCGATCATCCGTTCCGGGTCGCGCGACCGCTCTGCGACGTCGAGAAGCTCGTCCGCGATGCGCAAGCGCTCGTCCACCGTCTCGGGCCACCAGATCGCGCCGAACCGGGCGAGCAGCGCGTACGCCAAGGTGGGCGGGTCATCCTGGCTCCGCGCCATCTCGAGCGCTCGATCGCTGAGCGCGGCAGCGCGGTTGCGGTCGCGCGCCCCGCGAAGAGCGCACGAGAGTCGGCCCAGCAGACGCACCCGCAGCCGATCGTCCTGGTCTCCGAGCAGCGCCAGCGCATCCTCGAGCAGGGTCTCCATCTCGGTGTCGTCACCGGACCGCGCCCAGACGAATCGTCCGCCGTATCCGAGCGCTGCGACGCCGAGCTGCGTCGCCGCACCCGTGCGCCGGGCGGCCTCGGCGGCGCGGAGGAAGGTCTTCCTCGACGAGGAGAGGTCGCCCGCACGGCCTTGCGCGTCGCCGAGCGACAGGAGGAGGTCGACGGCGGCGGTAGCATCGAACTCGCCCTCGACGAGCTCGAGCGCCTGGATCGCCATCGTGTACAGGCGAGCCGCCTCCTCATATGCGAGCGTTCGGACGGCGAGGTCGCCGGCCGCGCGCGCGTACTCGACCGCGCGGATCGCACCGCCACCGGGTGCGGCCTCGAGGAAGTGGTGAGCGAGCTCCGCGAGATGGTCCTCGGCTCGGGCCCCGTAGATCTTCTCGAGGATCTCCGCTGCCGCGCGGTGCGCACGCACGCGCCGAGCGGGCGGGAGGTTGTCGTAGAGCGTCTCGCGAACGAGATCGTGCGAGAAGCGGAACCTTCCGATCGTCCCCGCCTCGACGAGGAGCCCGGACCGAACGGCCTCGTCCAGGACGTCCAGGAGCTGCTCGACCGCGAGGCCGACGAGCTGACGCGCCGGCTCGATCCCGAACTCGGTACCCAGAACGGAGACGAGGGCCAGCGACCGCCGACATGCGTCCGACAGTGCGCCGGCACGGCGGGCGATCACCTCGCGGACGCCAATGGGAAACAGCTCGCGCGATGCGATGTCGACCGTCCCCGAGTCCCTTCCGGAGGCCAACAGGCGGACCGACTCGGCGAGGAAGAGCGGATTCCCGCGAGTCCGATCGTATAGAGACGAGATCGCGGACGGCTCGAGCGCGAGGTCCGTCACTGCGTCCAGGTAGCGGACGACGTCCCCGTGCCCGAATCTCGCCAACGGAAGTCGGCGCGTGCTCGGAAGCCGGATCAGCTCGTAGATCGTCCGACTGAGCGGGCTCGCGGGCAGGACTTCCACGTCCCGGTAGGTCGCGATGGCCAGGACCGACATCTCGCCGATCTGCTCGGCAAGGAACCGAAGAAGCAACATCGACGGAACGTCGGCCGCATGCAGGTCCTCGAGTACGAGGAGCAGAGCCTCGCGCGCCGATGCCGCAGCGAGGAATCGGATCGTGGCGTCGAACAGATGAAACCTGGCCGCATCGGGGTCCGCGGCGATGGCATCGCCTCCAGCAGCCACGAGATCCCGGGCCTCGGGCAGGAGCTGTCCGAGATCAGCCCCCACCTCGGCGATCTCCGCCCGCAGGTCCTCGACGGTCCTGGTTCGGGCGTAGCCGCGGAGGATCTGGACCCACGGCCAATACGCCGACGCGCCGCCCGCTTCCCAGCAACGTCCCCACAGCACCGGAACGCCGCGAGTTCGAGCGACCGACGCGAGCTCGTCCGCGAACCTGCTCTTGCCGATCCCGGGTTCCCCGGAGAGCAGGATCAGCCGGCCCGATCCCGTCACCGCTGCGTCCAGCTCACCGATGACGATCGCAAGCTCTCGCTCGCGCCCGATGAAAATCGACTCCGCCTGGGCGGCAGGCTGGTCCGGGCCGCGGCCGCCTACCTCCACCGATTCGAGATCGCGTCGACCCATGATCGTCGCGCCTCCTCGCAGGGACGCTCAGCTTACGGTCTCGCCTCGCTCGCGGACGAGCCAAGACGGGGGGACTATCGAGCCATGCCCCGGGTGCGGAGCAGCTCGACCACCCGGGCGCGCGGCAGTGCGGGCGTGCGGTGGCCGAGGAACCCCGTCATCTCCTGGTTCGCGACGAGGGCGTTCAGCACGGCCTCCTCGGTCGCCCGAGCGACGGCCTCGAAGAACGGGTCGAGGAACACCCAAGGCACGAACCTGAGGTCGTCGAAGGCCTCCGGCGCGCCGCCGAAGGACTCCGCGACGGTGGTGAGCGCGCCGGGGTTCGCGACCGACACCGCGAGGAATAGGTCGCCCGAAAAGTGCGAGCCCGACGTCCCGGTCCGCGCGATCCCGATCGTCATCCGGCGCGCGAGCGCCCGGCACTGATCGGGCAGGAGCGGCGTGTCCGTGACGACGACACCGATCACCGATCCCGTGCCGGGGGGCGCGTACGCCTCCTCGATCGGGTCGTCGTCCACGAGCTCCGGCCCGACGGGCACCCCGGCGATCACGAGCTCGCGGCGCGCGCCGAAGTTCGCCTGTACGAACGCGCCGACCGTGAAGCGCCCGCCGGCAAATCCGACCACGCGCGAGGACGTACCCGAGCCGGCCTTGAAGTGGTAGCAGTTCATCCCGGTCCCGCCGCCGACGGAGCCCTCCTCGAGCCGGCCGCCGCGCGCCGAGTCGATCGCGAGCCGCGCGTGATCGACGCCGACGTGGCCGCCGTTGATGTCGTTCAGCCACCCGTCCCACGTCTCGCCGACGACCGGGAGGAGCCACCCCTCGGCGGCCTCCGGGTGGTGCTCGACCGTCCACTCGACGACGGCTCGGTGCGCGACGCCGACCGCGTGCGTGTTGGTGATGCAGATCGGACCGGCCGTCGTCCCGGACTCGGCGATCCACGACACGCCGGTCATCTCGCCGTTGCCGTTGAACGAGTGGAACCCGGCCGCCATGGGATCGCCCGCGCCGCGACGGCCGCGTGGATGGATCGCCGTCACGCCCGTCCGGACGTCGTCGCCCTCGATCAGCGTGGCATAGCCGACCTCGACGTTCCTGACGTCCGTGATCGCGTTCAACGGACCCGGCTCACCTTCGAACGGGATGCCGAGAGCACGCGCGCGCGGCCTCCCGGCCGGCGTGACCCGGCGCGGGTCCTCACTCACAGCGGCGGCCGGCGCTCCGGCGCGTCGAGCCACGGAAACCGCTCCTCGTGCGCGGCCGCGACGCGGAACGCCGTGACGTCGTCGTACGTCCGCCCGACGACCGAGAGCCCCGTCGGCACGCCGCTGCGCCCCGTGCCGGACGGGACGCTCACGACCGGGCACCGGCTCGCGATGTTGAACGGCACCGTCATGAGCGTCTCGACCCAGTCCTCGTGCACGTGCCCGTTGATCTCGACCGGGTCGCCGCTGTCGTGTTCGGCGGGGTACGCCTGGACGCCGAACGTCGGGCAGATCAGTGCGTCGTATCGCTCAAGGATGTCACCGAGAGGCGCGTAGATCCTGGCCTCGAGCTCGAGCCCGAGGACGAATTCGTCCTTCGAGATCCGCTGCGACTCCTCGTAGAACGCACGGGTGTAGGACGAGAGCTCGTCCGCGTGCTCCTCGAAGATCCCGCGGATCGAGGGACCGAAGATCATGCCGTAGTGGATCCGCGCCGCCCGGCCGATCGTCGCGATGTCCCAGGGGAGCTCGACCTCCTCGACCACCGCGCCGGCGTCGCGTAGGCGCTCTGCCGCGGAGTGCGTGTTGGTGGCGACGTCCCCGTCGACGTCGTAGCAACCCAAGTCGACCGACAGCGCGATCCGCACCCCGGTGACCGGGTCGAGCCCGTCTGGGATCTCGAGCTTCGGGCGGATCGAGGCGACGTCGCTCGGGTGCGGGCCGGCGATCACGTTCTCGAGCAGGGCCGCGTCGCGCACCGTCCGCGCGAGCGGCCCCTCGTGGCAATAGTGGTCGAGGTTGAAGATCTCGACCTCGGGGACGCGGCCGTACGGCGGCTTGAACCCGACGACGCCGCAGAACGACGCCGGGATCCGGATGGAGCCGCCGATGTCTGAGCCCGTCGCCAGCGTCGTCGAGCCGGCCGCGAGGGACGCGCCGGAGCCGCCGCTCGAGCCGCCCGGCGAGAACGCCATGTTCCAGGGGTTCCGCGTGATCCCCCACAGCCGCGACCAGGTGACGGGCGCGCACGAGAACTCGGGCATGGTCGTGCGCGCGTGCACGATGCCGCCGGCGTCGAGGATCCGCTGGACGAAAACCGCCGTGTGCTGCGCGACCTCGTCCTTGAGCGGGATCGATCCGAGACGGTTGGGATGGCCGGCGATCGGGGCCTCCTCCTTGACCGCGACGGGCAGGCCCTCGAGCGCGCGCGCCTCGCCCGCCGCGAACCGGCGCTCGGCCTCGCGCGCCAGCTCGAGCGCGTCGTCGTACCGCGTGTCGCAGAACGCGTTGATCTGCGACTCGACCTTCTCGGCGCGATCGATCACCGCGGTCATCAGCTCGACGGGCGAGAGCTCCTTGGAACGGAACCGCTCGAGGGCGTCGTACGCGGACAGGTAGTGCAGGTCCTCATCCACCGGTTGCCTCCTCCTCCGCGATGGCGGTGCGCCGCGGCTTCCACCCGGGACGGGGGACGCTCGCCCGCAGCCGCCTCGTGTAGTCGTGCCTGGGATCGTCGAGCACCTGTCCCGTCGGGCCGCGCTCGACGACCGTCCCGCGCCACATCACCAGGGTCTCCTCGGTGAGCTGGCGCACCACGGCCAGGTCGTGGCTGATCAGCACATACGAGATGCCGGTCTCGTCGCGGATGTCGGCCAGGAGGTTCAGCACCTGCGCCTGGATCGAGACGTCGAGCGCGGCGACCGACTCGTCGAGGATCAGCACCCGCGGGCGCGCGGCCAGCGCTCGCGCGATCGCGACGCGCTGCCGCTGGCCGCCGGACAACGAACGCGGCAGCGCGCGGATCTGGCGCGCGTCGAGCCCGACCAGGTCGCCGAGCTCGTGGACGCGCGCGCGCCGGGCTTCGGCGTCCAGGTCGCCGTGCAGCCGCAGCACCTCCTCCAGCGTCCGCTCCACCGTCTGCCGCGGGTCGAGGCTCGTGTAGGGATCCTGGAAGACGATCTGGACCTCGCGCCCGCGCCGCCGCCGCTCGGCCGTCGTCCGTGCCGGCGTCGAGCGGTCGCGGCCGCAGGCGCGGATCGTCCCGGCGGTCGGCCGCTCGAGCCCGACGATCATCTTCGCAACGGTCGTCTTGCCCGAGCCCGACTCGCCGACGATCGCGAGCGCGCCGGCCGGCGGCACGCGCAGATCGACGCCGTCCACCGCCACGACGTCGCCGAACTCCTTCCGCAACCCCTCGGCCTCGAGGACGGGCTCGCCGTCCCCGGCCGGCGGACGCGCGCGTGCGAGCGCGACGTCAGCCACCCGTCACTCCAAGGGTCCCGCGGAGCTCCTCGGCCCGAACGCACCGCGAGGAACCGCCGTCAAGGTCGATCAGGGGCGGCCGTGCTTCGCGGCAGACGTCGCGGACGTGCGGACACCGCGGCGCGAACGCGCATTCGTCGGGCGGCGCCTCGAACGCCGAGAGTGGACGGCCGGGGATCGCGCGGAGGCGATCGGCCGTGGATGCGATGTCCGGCCGGGCCGCGGCGAGCGCCGCCGTGTACGGATGCAGCGGGTCGGTGTGCAACAGCGCGGACGACCGCACCTCGACGACCTGCCCGGCGTACATGACGATCGTTCGGTCGCAGACGGCGGCGGCCAGCTCGAGATCGTGGGTGATGAACAGCATCGCCAGGCCGAGCTCGCGGCGCAACTCGTCGAGGATCGCCATCACCTCGGCCTGGGTGGTGACGTCGACCGCCGTCGTCGGCTCGTCGGCCAGGAGCAGGCGCGGCTGGGTGAGGAGCGCGGCCGCGATCATGACGCGCTGCAGCAGTCCTCCCGAGAGCTCATGCGGGTACTGGGCTAGGCGCCGGCGCCCGTCGGGGATGCCGACCGCGCCGAGCAGCTCGATCGCGCGCTGCTCGGCGTCGCGTCCAGGTACCCGCGCGTTGGTCCGGAGCGCCTCGGTCATGAAGTCCCCGATGCGGCGAACCGGGTTCGTGTGCGCGCGGGGATCCTGGAAGATCATCGCCACCTCGCCCCGGAACCGCCGGAGGTCGGCGCCGCTCATCGCCATCACGTCCCGCCCGTCGAACCGGATGGAGCCGCCCACACGCGCGCCGTCCGGGAGCAGCCGGTCGATCGCGCGCGCGGTCATCGACTTGCCCGAGCCGGACTCGCCGACCAGGCCCACGGCCTCGCCGGCGCGGATACGCAGCGAGATGTCGGAGAGCACGCGGCGGTCCTCGCCCTCGACGGGCAGCTCGACGACGAGGTCCTCCAGCTCGAGCAGCGCGCCCGCGGTGGAGGGGCGGGCGCCGCCGACGGGAGCGGTCCGCACCTGTCTCACCGGCGCTCCGCCTGCGCCTGCTCGTAGAGCCGCTCGCCGAGGATGTTGAACGCGACGACCACGACGACGATGCACACGCCCGCCGCGAGCGCCGCGAGCGGGTAGCCCTGGACGACCCCCGACTGGTTCTCGGAGACCATCACGCCCCAGTCCGGCCGCGGCGGCTGCACCCCGAGCCCGAGGAACGAGATCGCCGCGAGGTCGACCATCGCGTACCCGAACAGGATGGTCGCCTGCGCGACGATCAGGGGGAGCATGTTCGGGATCAGGTGGCGCACACAGATCGAGAAGGCGGACGCGCCCTGGACCTCGAGGGCCGCGACGTACTGCTGACTGCGTTCGCGCAGCGCCGCGCCGCGGAGGACGCGCGCCACATACGGCGTGTACGCGACCGCGAGCGCCAGGGATGCCGCGACGAGCCCAGCGCCGAACACGGTCGCCGCGAGGATCGCGAGCAGGATCCCGGGGAACGCGAACAAGATGTCGAGCCCCGAGGAGACGACGGCGTCGTACGCCCCCCGCCGCCACGCCGCCGACACGGCCAACAGCGTCCCGACGCCGACGCAGATGATCACGACCGCCATCGGCCCGAGCATGGACGTCCGCGCTCCGACCAGGAGCCGCGACAGCACGTCCCGGCCCTGACCGTCGAACCCGAGCGGATGGCCGCCGATCGGCCCGACGTACGAATAGGACAGTTGCGCGAACGACGGGTCCTCGGGCGCGAGGACCGGACCGACGACCGCGACGAACGTCGCCACGACGATGACGAGCGCCGAGGCCATCCCGGCGGCGCCGGTCGCGCGCACGAACGCCCACGGCCCGCGGTGGACGGTCGCGACGGCGACGTCGGCCGGCGGCTCGGGAGCGTGCTCGACCGGGACCGTGCTCATCGGGCGTCCGAGGGGTGCGGTCTCACTGCGCCCGAGCCCCGAGGCTCACCCGCGGGTCGAGCGCCGCGTACAGCACGTCGACCAGCACGTTGACGAACACGAACGCCGTCACCAGCACCAGGGAGATGCCCTGCACAACGGCGAAGTCCTTCGACGCGGCGGCGGCGACTAGGTACGCGCCGAGCCCGTTCAAGCCGAACGCACGCTCGACCACGGCGGCGACGGCGATCAGCGACGCCACCGTGATGCCGGAGATCGTCGTGATCGGGATCGCGGCGTTGCGCAGCACGTGGCGGAACACCATCTGGCGGTAGGGGATGCCCCGGCTGATCGCCGTCTGGACGTGCTCACGCCGGAACTCCTCGCGGACGGCGGCCCGCGTCACACGGGCGACGATCGCGAGCGAGGAGATCGCGAGTGCGAACGCTGGCAACGTCAGGTACCGGATCGTGCCGAGCACCCCCTGGCCGTTGCCGAGCGTGGGAAACCAGCCGAGCTTCACGGCGAACAGCAGCATGAGGACGATGGCGGCGACGAAAGCGGGGATCGCCGCCGACACGGCGGTCAGGACGAGCACGCTCGTGTCGGCCGGTCCGTGCTTGAGGCCCGAGAGCAGGCCGAGCCCGATCCCGATGACGAGGATCAGCACCGACGCGTACAGCACGAGCGCGGCCGTCGTCCCGACGCGCGAGACGATCAGCGTCGAGACGTTCTCGCGGAGGGTGATCGAGATGCCGAAGTCGCCGTGGAGCGCGTTCCGCAGCCACAGGCCGTATTGCGCCAGGAACGGCTCGTTCAGGTGGTACCGCGCCTCGAGGATCTTCACGCTCTCGGGCGGCAGCGAGCGGCCGCCCGAGAGCGTGGCGATCGGGTTGCCCGGCGCGATGTACAGCGCGCTGAAGATGACGAGGCTCGACACCAGCAGCGTGGCGATCAGCATCACCAGCCGGCGGAGGAAGAAGCGCAGGCGCACCCCTTAGCCCGTGCCTCCCAGGTCGTCGGCCCAAGGCGCGAACATGTACGCGAACGACCCGACGGCGCCGCTGAGGTCCGAGCTCGTGACGAGCTCGTTCTCCGGAAACGCGTTCGGGATCCACGGCATGTCCTGCATCATGAGCTTCTGCGCGTCCGCCACGTCCTGCGCGCGCTTGTCCGGGTCGGCCTCGCCGCGGGCCGCGTTCATCAGCGACACGACCTGCGGGTTGTTGTAGCCCGAGTAGTTCTGCGAGCCGTCCGGGAGGACGAGCGTGGCGATCAAGGCCGCCGGGTCCGCGTAGTCCCCGTAGTTCGTCGTGAAGAAGCCGTCGACGCCCGCTCGCGCCTTCGCATCGATGAAGAAGTTGATGTAGTTGGCGGCGGAGACCGACTTGAGGTTCGCCTTCAGCCCGATCGCCTCGGCGGCCGAGCGGTAGGCGCCCGCCTCCACGGCGATGTTGTTCAGCTCGCTCGACATCCCGAGCGTGATCGTCTGCCCCTCGGCGCCCGCCTGTTGGATCAGCTTCTTCGCCTCGTCGAGGTTCTGCGTGAGCGGCGGCAGCTCGTCGTACGCCTTCGCGAAGACATCCTTGCCGTAGCCCCACGTGCCGGGGCTCGAGAGCGAGTGCGGCAGCAGGGCGGCGCCCTTGTACACCGTGTCGATGATCCCCTGCCGGTCGAGCGCCATGGAAAGGGCCTGCCGCACGCGAACGTCGCCGAGCGGCCCCTTGAAGCTCGACACGATGAACGCGTCGGTGTTCCAGCCGGCGCCGAGCGTGACCGTGACGTTGCTGCTGCTCTGGAGCTGGTCGAGCGTCGAGAGCGCGAACGTGTACGAGCCGTCGATATCGCCCGCCTGCATCCCCGAGGTGAAGGTGGCTTCGTCGGGCGTGCCCTTGAAGTCGATCTCGCCGACGAGCGGATGGACCGACGAGTCCCAGTAGCTGTCGTTGCGGACCGTCGCCAGCACGTCGCCGGGCTTCCACGACTGCAGCTTGTAGGGGCCCGTGCACATCGCGCCGCCGCTCGGCGTGCCGTAGTCCGAGCCCTGCTTCTCGACGTACGCCTTCTCGAGGACGATGCCCGGCATCGACGAGAGCTCGCCGACCAGCCACTCGTCCGGCTCCTTGAGGTTCACGGTGACCTCGTCGTTCCCGGTCGCCTGGATCGACGCGACGCGCGAGAAGACGGCGCCGTAGAACCCGCCTAGCTTCGCGTCGGTGTTCCGCTCGAGGCTGTACACGACGTCGTCGGCGGTGACCGGGCTGCCGTCCCAGAACGTGACGCCGGGCTTCAGGGTGAAGACGAGCTTCGTCGGATCCGAGTCGTCGAGCGAGGCGAGACCGTCACCGATCGAGCCGTCGGGCGCCTGCCGCAGGAGCGACTCGCACAGCAGCGAGATCACCGTGTTCTCCGGGTAGTCGAACGCGTAGATCGGGTCGAGCGAGTTGGTTTCGCGGTAGACCGCCCAGGTGATCTTGTCCACCGGCTTCGTCCCGGCCGGGGTCGTGGTCGTGAGCGACGTCGCCTCCGTGCCCGATCCCCCCGCCGACGGCGTGCCGTTTCCGTTGTTGTCTACCGACCGTCCGCACGCGCTCGCGACCATCGCGATGGAGAACGCGACCACGGCGACGGACCAGGCGGCTCTGCGCTGATTCATGTGCCCCCCTCTTCCTGCCGCGATGCATCCGAGACACGCGGCGTTCGACGAACTCAACCGGGGTGCCGCGCGTTCGTCAAGACGGTTCGGCTACGCTTCGCCGCGTGCCACGCCGCCGCCCCGCGACCGCAGCCGACCTCGGGTTGATGCGCGGGGCACCGCCCTTCGACACGGACCGCCTGGTGACGCTCGCCAACTGGCAGGATCCGCCCTTCAACCGATGGGGGTTCCAGCACGTCCGCGACCTGATCCCGACCGCTCGTATCCCTCGGGGGGACGGTCCGGTCTGGCGTCTCCCGTCCGCCGAGCGCGACCTCTCGGGGGTGACCGTTCGCGCCGCCAAACGGATCGTCTCGCTCGAGCGTTTCCTCGAGGAAACGTATACGGACGCGCTCCTGATCCTGCACCGGGGTCGGATCGTCGCCGAGCGGTACCGCAACGGCATGACGCCCGACACGACGCACCTGCTGATGTCGGTCTCGAAGTCGGTCACGTCGACGGTCGCCGGCGTCCTGATCGGCCGCGGCGCCCTCTCGCCCTCGGACGCGGTGACGATGCACGTCCCCGAGCTCGCCGGAACGTCGTTCGACGGCTGCACCGTTCGCCATCTGCTCGACATGCGGGCGGGGACGCGGTTCGACGAGGACTACGCCAACCTCGATGCCGACGTACGCGTGTACGAGCAGGTCTACCTGTGGCGGCCACGGACGAACCGGAAGCTTCCGCCGGACGCGACGTCGTATTTCGGCACGCTGAGGAACGCGCGGGGGCACGGCGGGCCGTTCGAGTACCGCTCGATCCTCACGGACGTGCTGGCGTGGGTGATCGAGCGCGCGGGAGGAGCACGCCTGCCCGAGCTGATCGCGCGCGACGTGTGGCAGCCGATGGGTGCCGAGTTCGACGCGGAGATCACGGTCGACGCGCACGGAAACGCGATGGCGGACGGCGGCGTGTGCTGTACGCTCCGCGATCTCGCGCGCTTCGGGCTGCTGATGGCGAGGGGCGGCAGGCGCGGCTCGACGCCGGTGGTCCCGCGCGCGTGGGTCCGCGACATCCTCACGCCGGACGACGACAGCGTCGCCGCGTTCGCGGGCGGCGCCGACGCGCGCGAGCTGCCGCCCGGCGCCTACTACCGAGACCAGTGGTGGGTCCGGAGCGCCGGACGGCCGACCTTCTACGGCTCGGGCATCAACGGGCAGATGGTGCTGATCGACGGCCCGACCGACGTGGTCGTAGCCAAGCTCTCGACGTGGCCGGAGGCGTTCTCGGACGCGTACTTCGTGCCCACGCTCACGGGATGCCTCGACCTCGCTCGGCAGATCGGCGGACGTCGCGGCGAGACGACGCCCGACGACGCTAGGGCGCCGGCCCGGCGAACGTCCGGCGCCCGATCCTGATCGGGTGCTTCCCGACGCGGGTGCCGTTCACCTTCGCGCCCGCCTTCGACGGGAGGAGCGTTGCGGACGAGAGACCGCTCGCGACGACCACGTGGATCAGGCCGGGCTCGGGATACG
>DATAEU010000055.1:0-4057 GCA_036257835.1 Actinomycetota bacterium
CCGCGTCGAGGAGGTGCGCGCAGACGAGACCGTCGACGTGTTCGACGGGTTCGTGCTCGGCACCGGGCCGCTCGGATTGGACCGGCGCTACGTCGCCGCCGATCAGGTCGACACGATCTTCGAGCGGGGCGTGGTGCTCGCCCTGGACGCCGCGAGCGCGCGCGATCTTCCCCCTGTGCGCGAGGATGGCGCCGGTAACTCGTAGCTGCTAGGTTCGATTTCGGAATGGAGCCGGGCGGCTCCAAGCAAGGAGTGCGGCGCACGGGATGTTCGGTCCTCCGCGCAGCATCCGGAACTGGAGGACAGCCAGATGGCTATTGGCACAGTGAAGTGGTTCAGCGCCGAGAAGGGGTACGGGTTCATCACCCCCGAGGACGGCGGCCGGGACGTTTTCGTCCACTTCAGCGGCATCGTCGGCGAGGGTCATCGATCCCTCGACGAGGGTGAGCGAGTCTCCTTCACCTCCGAGGAGGGGGAGAAGGGGCCGCGCGCCGTTGACGTGAAGCCGGTCGGCGCAGCCGAGACCGCGAATACCGAGGCCGAGACCGCGACTACCGAGGCCGAGACCGCGAATACCGAGGCCGAGACCGCGAATACCGAGGCCGAGACCGCGACTACCGAGAGCGAGTAGTTCAGCTCACATGTGGCAGTCTCCGCGCGGCGCCGGAGGGTGACCGCGGTGGCGGCCGCTGCGATCCTCGACGTCGACGGGACACTCGTCGACACGAACTATCACCACGCGATCGCGTGGTACCGCGCGTTCCGTCGCCACGGGGTTGTCGCGCCGATGTGGCGGATCCACCGCCACATCGGGATGGGCGGCGACCAGCTCGTCGGCGCGGTCGCCGGCGATGACGTCGAGCAGGAGGCCGGGGACGGGATCCGCGCCGCCGAGGGCGAGCTGTTCTCCGAGCTGATCGACGAGGTCGCCGTGTTCGAAGGGGCGCGCGAGCTGATCGCCGATCTGAAGCAAGCTGGGCGGGCCGTCGTGCTCGCGAGCTCGGCGAAGCAGGACGAGGTCGAGCACTACCTCGACCTGCTCGACGCGCGCGAGCTGGTCGACGGGTGGACGACGTCCGCGGACGTCGAGGAGACGAAGCCCGAGCCCGACCTCGTGCAGGCCGCGCTCGCCAAGGCGGGGACCGAGGACGCGGTGATGGTCGGCGACACGCCGTGGGACGCGAAGGCCGCGGCGCGCGCCGGGATCGAGACGGTGGGCGTGCTGACCGGCGGGTTCGCGGAGCGCGAGCTTCGCGACGCGGGGGCCGTCGCCGTGCTCGAGTCCGTCGCCGAGCTGCGGTCATCGCTCGACGCGACGCCGCTCGCGCGCTGATCTGCCGCGCTCAGGCTGCCCAGGAGAACTGGGAGGTGGAGAAGCCCGACTTGCCCTCGTACTGAATGCCGAAGGCATTGATCTTCGAACGCGTCGCGCGCGAGACGGTGAGCTCGGGGCCGGCGGGGTGGAAGATCCCGGTGATCTTTGCGGGTTCACCGGTCTCCACCCCGAACGACACGACGTCCTCGATCTCGAAGTCGATCTCGTCGCCGATTCGCACCGAGTGCTTGAGACCCTCCTCGTCAACCTCGATGGGCAGCCGCTCAACGCCCAGGTTCTCGCCCACAAGCGGCCCCAGGGCCTCCATCGGACCGCCGAGGGCACCCGAGAACACACCCCCGAGCATCTCCGCCTGCCCGTCGGATGCCGCCGCGTCGATGACGACTCCGAGGCGCCAATTGCCATCGCTCATCACCTTCGGCGTGTCGGCGATGACGGCGACGGTGACGCCGCCGACGTCGACTCCCTCCACCTCGCCGCTCTTGACGTTGAAGATCAGGGTGACGTTGCAGCGGTCCCTCGTGGCCTCGAGCGAGATCGAGGCCGTGCAGGGACATATGACGTCGCACGAACAGGTCTCGAAGTACGAGCCATCGATGTTCCAGGACATGTCGCCTCCTCGGGATGGAGCTGGGCCACGGCCGACTGTATTCAACCGGGGGCTGGCCGGTCATACGAGGACGGCGCGTCGGCGTCAGACTTCGTTGCGGTGACCAGGTGGCTCGTCGACGGGATGAACCTGATCGGGTCGCGACCCGACGGGTGGTGGGCGGACCGAGCCGGCGCGATGCGCGAGCTCGTCTCAGAGCTCGAGCGCTTCGTCGCCGAGGGCGGGGACGAGGTGACCGTGGTGTTCGACGGGAGAGCATCCGCGGAGCGACCCGCCCCGGGCGGCACCGCCGCGGGCCGGCTGTGGGTCGCGTTCGCGCCCGGCGGCCGGGACGCCGCCGACGACGAGATCGCAGAGCGCGTCGCACACGTCGGCGACCCGGCCGCGATCAGGGTCGTCACGTCCGACAAGGGCCTGTCCGAGCGCGTCCGCGAGCACGGCGTCGAGGTCGTTCCGGTGGGCCGCTTTAGGCGGATGCTCGACGGCGACGCATAGGATCGCGCCCGCATGGGGCGGCTCGCGGTTGTCGGCGGACACAGCATCATGGACACCGGGTTCCCGGCCGGGGGCGAGCGCCGTGAGATCGACGTCGGCGGCGGATCGGTCGCCGTGCACGACGCCGGTTCCTTCGTCGCGCTCCAGCGCCACGGGCTCGACGGCTACACGCCGCCGCACGCAATCGACAACGTCGCCAACGTGCGGGCGCTGCGGAAGCGGCGACCGTGGTCACGAACCCGGTCGCGAACCTCAAGCTCGCGGTCGGGGGGGTGTTCCCCTACCCGGGCGCGCGCAAGCGTGACCTTGCCCTCGGCCTTGGGACGGACGGCCCAGGCTCGAACAACTCGCTCGACATGTTCGAGCAGATGAAGTTCTTTGCCCTGATCCAGAAGCACACCGCCGCCGACCCGACGATGGCTCCGGCCGGCGATGTGTGGCGGATCGCGATCGGCGCCGCCTCACCGCTGGTCGGCGCAAACGGGAAGCTGAGCGCCGGCGAGCCCGCGGACTTCCTGCTGCTGCGAAGCGACGTGGACGAGATCCGCGAGCGCGTCGTGGAGCGCGCCAAGCGGTTGGGCCTCGCCTGAGCGACCGGCGGGCACCGAGGGGCCACCCCCGGCCAGCCGCCCCACTAGCTGCCGAGATCCTTGTTCTCTGGCACGAACTTGCTCGCGATGAACGTCGCGCCCTGCGGGTCGGCGATGACGGTCATCCGGACCCAGGGGGCGTCGAACGGCGGGACGATCACCTTTCCGCCGAGCTCGGTGGCCTTCGCGGCCGTGGCGTCGGCGTCGTCGACCGCGAAGGTCACGCTCCAATGTGCCGGCGTGTCGGGCTGGTCGTCCGCGATTGGATTGATGGTCGCGACGACGTCCTCGAACCCCTCTGGCGCGCCTGCCTCCGCCATCTGCTTGCGGAGGTGGGGGTTGTCGCGCTCGAGATGATCGCCGTAGCCCGGCAACGCCCACATCTCAGCCCCGGCTACGTCGAGCGTCCGCCAGCCGAACACCGAGCCGTAGAACGACTTCGCGCCTTCCACGTCGCGGGTGTTGAGGCCGTTGAAGTTCAGTGAGCCCGGGTCGTTGACCACGCGCGCGCCCTTGTGCTCCTTCGCCTCCCAGACGCAGAACGCGGCTCCCTCGGGATCGGTGAACACGGCTATCCGGCTGGCGTCCATGACGTCGAAGGGCTCGATCACGACGCCTCCGCCGGCATCGCGGACCTTGGACGCGGTCTCGTCGGCGCTGTCGATCCAGAAGTAGGTGTTCCACATCGCCGTCGGTGGCGCTGACTCGGGGATCGATCCGACGGCGGCGACGTCGCCGCTGCGCGAGGTGGCCTCCGCCTCGCCGAAGATTGAGCGGCCGCGCCTCGCGGGCTGGGGCAGCTGGGCGATGAAGTACTTGCCATCCGAGCCCGGCGGCGTCACGTCCTCGAACTCCCAGTCGAAGAGGCGGCTGTAGAAATCGACTGCCGCCTCGGGGTCGGGTTCGCTCGCATCCACCCAGCAGGGGACGCCGGGAATGTATCCGTCGCGTTCGGGCATTGGTGCGCTCCCTTCGAGTCGTTGACAGCTCGGCGCACCCTATCCCGCGTTTGGGTCAGGATCTGTC
>DATAEU010000071.1:0-9297 GCA_036257835.1 Actinomycetota bacterium
GGCCCGACGGACATCTACGTCTCGCTGTCGCAGGTGCGCCGGTTCATGCTCCGCAAGGGCGACACCGTCACCGGCAAGGTGCGGCAGCCCAAGGACAACGAGAAGTACTGGGCGCTGCTGCAGATCGACTCGGTGAACGGGCTCGACCCACAGGCCGCGCAGCAGCGAGCGGTGTTCGACAAGCTGACGCCGTTGTTCCCGGACGAGCGCTTCCGGATGGAGACGGGCCCGACCGACACGACCGGCCGGATCATCGACATGATCGCGCCGATCGGGAAGGGCCAACGCGGGATGATGGTGGCACCGCCGAAGGCCGGCAAGACGACGATCCTGAAGAACATCGCGAACGGGATCATCTACTCGAACCCGGAGACGCACGTGATCGTCCTGCTCGTCGACGAGCGGCCCGAGGAGGTCACGGACTGGCAGCGGACCGTCCAGGCGGCCGAGGTCGTCTACTCGACGTTCGACAAGCCGCCCGACCAGCACATCCAGGTCACCGAGCTCGTTCTGGAGCGCGCCAAGCGCCTGGCCGAGATGGGACAGGACGTGGCGATCATCCTCGACTCGATCACGCGGCTCGCACGCGCCTACAACCTGGCGGCGCCGGCCTCGGGCAAGATCCTCTCGGGCGGGATCGACTCGACCGCCCTCTACCCGCCGAGGCGGTTCTTCGGAGCCGCGCGGAATATCGAGGAGGGCGGGAGCGTCACCATCATCGCGAGTGCCCTCGTCGAGACCGGGTCCCGGATGGACGACGGGATCTTCGAGGAGTTCAAGGCAACGGGGAACATGGAGCTGCGGCTCGACCGGCAGCTCGCCGAGAAGCGCATCTTCCCGGCGATTAACGTCGAGGCCTCCGGAACGCGCAAGGAGGAGCTGCTGCTCCCGGCCGAGGAGCTCGCCCTGGTGTGGCGGCTGCGCCGGGTGCTCCACGCCCTCGAGCCGGGCGCCGCGCTCGAGCTGCTCGTCGACAAGATCCGCGCGACCAAGTCGAACGAGCAGTTCCTGAAGGAGATCGCGAAGGCCCCGGCGTAACCGACAGCCGGAACGAACGGGCCGCGGGATCGAAGACTCACCCACAGACTCACGAGACACTCACAACTGACCGAGGAACTCACGGAAAGGGGGTTCGGGGGACACAAGCAGCGAGCGCGGATGCGCGAGCGATAGTCCCCCGAGAGCAACCATGAAGCAGGGCGTTCATCCCGACTACCAGATCGCGACCGTGCACTGCTCGTGCGGGAACACCTTCCAGACGCGTTCCACCAAGGCCGAGCTGCGCGTCGAGGTCTGTTCGAACTGCCACCCGTTCTACACGGGCAAGCAGAAGCTCCTGGACGCGGGCGGCCGAGTCGAGCGGTTCCAGAAGAAGTACGCGAACCGCCCGCAGCCGGCGCGGCGCCCGATGTCACAGACCGAGGCCGAGACGCCGCCGCCGGCCGAGCAGACGGCCGGGCCCGCCGAGGCCTGAGCGGACCCGGTTCGATGAGCGACGCGCCCCCGCTGCAACGCCGCTCCTACGGCGGCCAGGCCGTCATGGAGGGCGTCATGATGCGCGGGCGCGCCGTGTGGGCGCTCGCGGTTCGGCGCCCCGACGAGACGGTTCATCTCGAGTCGCACCCGATCCACTCGATCGCCGAGCGCTACCGGATCCTTCGCAAGCCCGGGTTCCGCGGCGCCATCGCGCTCGGGCAGGCCATCTCGATCGGCATGCGCGCGCTGGCCATCTCGGCCTCGGAGGCCTCGCCCGAGGAGGTGCACCTGTCGTCCCGGCAGATGGCGCTCTCGATGATCCTGGCGTTCGGACTGTTCATCGCGGTGTTCATCGTCGGACCGGCCATCGCGTTCCGATGGGTCGGCGAGCACCTCGGCTCAAGCGTGCTGGTGAACGTTCTGGAGGGCGTGTTCCGCGTGGCGCTGTTCCTCGCGTACCTCGCGTTGATCGGGCGCACGAAGGAGATCAGGCGGGTCTTCGAGTACCACGGCGCCGAGCACAAGACGATCGCGGCGTACGAGCACGACGAATTGCTCGTGCCCGAGGTGGTCGACCGGTACTCGACGCTCCACGTTCGCTGCGGCACGAACTTCCTGTTGATCGTCATGATCCTGACGATCCTCATCTTCGCCCTGTTCGGGAATCCCGGGATCTGGTGGCGGATCGGCTCACGCGTGATCGCGATCCCCCTCATCGCGGGGCTCGCCTACGAGATGCTGCGGCTCGGCGCGCGGTTCGAGGACTCTGCCGTCATGCGCGCGTTGATGACCCCCGGGCTGTGGTTGCAGAAGATCACGACCCAACCGCCCGATCGGTCGCAGATCGAGGTCGCCATCGCGTCCTTCAACGCGGTGCTCGCGGCCGAGGCGGCATCCGATCCGGAGCCGTCGTCACCGGTCGCTCCCTAAGCCATCGTCGCAGGTCGAGGCCAAGATCGCCCGGCCGAGGTCGTTGCATCGGCCGTACAGGCGCCTAGCATTCCTGGGGCGGTTCCCCCTTCGACTTCCATCCAGGAGGCTGCCCGATGTCCTCGACGGAATTGGATCTTCCGGTCCTCGTCACCCCCGAACAGATCCGCCGTCGCGAGTTCGTGACGACGCGTCGGGGCTACGACGTCGGACAGGTGCGCGACTACCTCGAGCAGCTGTCTCGTCAGCTCGAGCAGATGGAGACCATGCTGCGGAGCGCCAAGCTGCAGGCCGACGCCGCCGAGCGCGCGCAGGCCGGCCCGCGGCCCGACCCCTACCAGCGGCTGTCGGAGCGGTTCGCTGAGGTGCTGCGCACGACCGATCGCGAGGCCGACCGCATCCGTCGGGAGGCGAAGGAGGAGGCCGACCGAGTCTTGCGAGAGGCGAGGACGGACGCGGATCGCATCCGGCTCGACGCGCAGTCCCGCGCCGAGCAGGCGCGCGAGGACGCAGAACGCACGGTCCGCGAGGCCCGGAGTCACGCCGACCGCACCATCGCCGGGCTCGCTACGCGACGCGATGCGCTGGTCGAACAGCTTGCCGCGATGCAGGATCGGCTGATCGGCGTGGCGCACGAGCTCGAGGCGGCGATCGAGCGGCCGGAGGATGAGGCCGCCCTGCTCGCATCGCTCGAGGCCGCCGCCGCCGATGCCTCGATGGGCGACCCGACGGATCCTGCGCCCGCCGACCGGCAGGTGCCGCCGGTCGACCCGAGCGCGACGATGATCGACGTCGAGCAGACCGAGCGGACGGTCGAGGAGCTGTGGGCGTCCGCCGACCCGGACGACCTGCGGATCCCGGAGATCCCGGAGATCCCTCCCCTCGAGCTCGATTGGGACGAGGGCCAGCAGGACTGACGCTTCGCCTGCGGCGCCTCGCCGCCCCTCGCGGATAATCACCGTGTGGACGTGAGCGAACGCCTCGACGAGCTCGAGCGCCGCTACGACGAGCTGTCGTCCGAGATGTCGTCTCCGGAGGTGGCGACCGACCCCGACCGCATGAGGCGGCTCGGCAAGGACCTCGCCGAGCTGGGCGACGTCGTCGGTCCGTACCGTGCGTACAAGGAGGCCGTTCGGCAGGCGCACGAGGCCGTGACGCTCGCGAAGGAGGAGTCGGAGCCCGAGATGGCCGCGTTCCTGCGCGAGGAGGCCGACACGGCGAGTGCCAAGGTGGAGGAGCTCCGACAGCGTCTCGAGCAGCTGCTCGTCCCGAAGGATCCGAACGACGACAAGGACGTCGTCGTCGAGATCCGCGGCGGCGCCGGCGGACAGGAGGCGGCGCTCTGGGCCGGCGAGCTCTTCGAGATGTACCGCCACTACGCCGAGAGACACCGGTTCAAGACCGAGGTCCTGAGCGCGTCGCCGTCGGACCTCGGCGGGTTCAAGGAGGTCGTGCTCGAGGTGCGCGGCAAGGGCGCGTACTCGCGCCTCAAGCACGAGTCCGGGGTGCACCGCGTGCAGCGCGTCCCGGTGACGGAGTCGCAGGGCCGCATCCACACGTCGACGGCGACCGTCGCGGTGCTGCCCGAGGCCGAGGACGTCGAGATCGAGATCCGCCCCGAGGACCTCGAGATCGACGTGTTCCGCTCGTCGGGTCCCGGAGGACAGTCGGTGAACACGACGGACTCCGCCGTGCGCATCACGCACAAGCCGACGGGGATCGTCGTCGGATCGCAGGAAGAACGCTCGCAGCTGCAGAATCGCGAGAAGGCGATGCGCTACCTCCGCGCGCGTTTGCTGCAGCTCGCACAGGAGGAGGCGGCGGCGAAGGAGGCCGCCGCCCGCCGCTCGCAGGTCGGGACGGGCGAGCGCGCCGAGAAGATCCGGACGTACAACTTCCCGGACAGCCGCGTGACGGATCACCGCGTGAAGCTCGAGAAGACGCCGCAGCTGCACAACGTCCTCGAGGGCGACCTCGACCCGTTCGTCGACGCGCTCCTCGCGGCCGAGCGCGCGCAGCAGCTCTCCGGCGACGGGCAGGGGTGACGGTGCGCCCCGCCGAGGTCGTGCGTCGCGCCACCGACTACCTCGCGCGCCATGACGTGCAGAGTCCGCAGGCGACGGCCGAGACGCTGATGATGCTGGTGCTCGGCACCGACCGCGCCGGCGTGTATGCGCGCGCCGACGGTCTCGACGCGCGCGAGGCGCGGCTGTTCGGTCGCGCGATCTGCCAGCGGTGCGCCGGCACGCCGCTGCAGCATCTCACCGGCGAGCAGTCGTTCCGTCGGATCACGCTGGAGGTGCGGGCCGGCGTGTTCGTGCCGCGGCCCGAGACCGAGATCCTGGTCGAGGCGGCGCTCGAGCGGCTCGGAGCCGGGGATGACCCGGTCGTCGTCGACGTGGGGACCGGCACGGGCGCCGTCGCCCTGTCGATCAAGGACGAGCTGCCCGGCGCTCGCGTGTTCGCGACCGATGTGTCGCCGGAGGCGATCGAGCTGGCGCGCGCCAACGCCGACCGGCTCGGGCTCGACGTCACCGTGCTGAGCGGTGAGCTGCTCGACCCGCTCCCGAGCGAGCTCCGCGGGTGGGTCGACCTCGTCGTGAGCAATCCGCCGTACGTCACACCCGAGGAGTTCGAGGATCTGCCGCCCGAGGTGCGCGCCGATCCGCCGACCGCGCTGCTCGGCGGGATCGAGACGTACGAGTCGCTCGCGCGCGACGCGGCGCGTTGGCTGCGCGACGGCGGCGTTCTCGCGGTCGAGATCGGCGAACGGCAGGCGGCCGGCGTCGTGCGCGTGCTCGGCGGCGCGTTCACCGAGGTCGAGGTTCGTCCCGACCTGGCCGGTCGCGACCGCGTCGTCGTGGCTCGCCGGCCGTGACGGACCCGATCGACGACGCCGTCGCGGCGGCGAGCGCCGGGCGGCTGATCGTGATGCCGACGGACACCTTGTACGGGATCGGGACGCGACCGGACCTTCCCGGCGCGCCCGCGCGGCTCTTCGACGCGAAGGGGCGCCCTCGCGAGCTCGAGCTGCCCGTGCTCGTCGCCACCCGCGAGGAGGCCGAGCGGATCGCTCTCTTCGACGAGCGCGCGGAGGCGCTCGCCGCGGCGCATTGGCCCGGCGCGCTGACGGTCGTCCTGCCGCGGAGGGACGCGAGCCGCTCGTGGGACCTCGGCGGGAACCCGGCGACGATCGGTGTGCGGATACCGCATCACCCGATCGCGCTCGCCGTTCTCGCGCGCACCGGTCCGTTGGCCGTCACCAGCGCCAACCGCTCCGGCGGGCCGGCGCCCGCGTCGTGCGAGGAGCTCGCCACGGTGTTCGGCGACGCGGTCGACGTCTATCTCTGTCAGCCGGATCCGCCGCCCGGTGTGGCATCGACGGTGGTGGATCTGACGGGCGAGCTGCGCGTTCTCCGTACCGGAGCCGTCGAGCTGCGATGATCGTCGGGCTCGGGCCGAAAGCGCGATTGAGGCCGCTGTTAGACTCGCCGCACCCCATGGCCGGCATCCTCGTCGTGTGCACGGGCAACATCTGTCGTTCACCGATGGCGGAGGCGTTCCTGCGAGCGGCGCTGGAGCGGCGGCTCGGTGGCGACACGCCGGTGGTCTCGTCGGCCGGGGTGATCGGACGGACGGGCGCATCAGCGATGGAGGAGTCCGTTCGCGCGGCCGCCGAGCGCGGCGCCGACATCTCCGGACACGTCGTGCGGCGGCTGGACCACGGGCAGATCCGCGACGCGGACCTCATCGTCACGATGGCCGGCGAACACCGCGCGGAGATCGCCCAGGCGATGCCCGACGCGGCGCCGAAGACGTTCACGTTAAAGGAGCTGGTCCGGTTCCTCGAGCGGCTCTCGCCGCCCGAGGAGCCGTTCGAGCTGCCGCAAGCGGTGGCCCGCGCCGACGAGCTCCGGCGGTCGGGGTTCGCCGGGAACGCGCACGACGAGGACGTCGTCGACCCGCTCGGGATGCCCTACGAGAGCTATCGCGCCGTCGCGTGGGAGCTCGACGAGTGGTGCGACCGGCTCGCAGCGGCCCTGGCCGGCGCGGACCGCTGGGAGCCCGAGGCGCGCGCCGAGGGCGAGTAGACGTGCGCATCGCGATCGCCTCCGACCACGCCGGCTACCGCCTGAAGGAGGTCCTGAAGGACGTCCTGAAGGCCGAGGGCCACGAGGTGCAAGACCTCGGGACGCACTCGGAGGAGCCGGTCGACTATCCGGATCTCTGTGCCGCGGCCGCACGGGCAGTCACCGGCGGCGAGGCGGACCGCGGAATCGTCCTCGGCGGCTCGGGGGAGGGCGAGCAGATCACGGCGAACAAGATCCGGGGGATCCGCGCCGCCCTGTGCAACGACCTTTACACTGCGCGGCTGTCGCGCGCGCACAACAACGCGAACGTCCTGGCGATCGGTGCCCGCGTGGTCGCGCCGGAGCTGGCGCGGGAGATCCTCGCTGTCTGGCTCGCGACGCCGTTCGACGGCGGCCGGCACGCGGCGCGCATCCGGCGGATCGAGCAGATCGAGCAGGGGGAAGCATGAACGGGTTCGTCGCCGACTGGGACGCCCTTCGCGCGGCCGATCCGGAGGTCGCCGACGCGATCGTGTCGGAGCTCGAACGCGAGCGCACGACGCTCCGCCTCATCGCCTCCGAGAACTACACGAGCCCGGCCGTCCTCGCGGCGCTGTCGTCGACGATGATCAACAAGTACGCGGAGGGGTATCCGGGCCGCCGGTACTACGGCGGGTGCGAGTGGGTCGACGTCACGGAGAGCCTCGCCATCGAGCGCGTCAAACAGCTCCTCGGGGCCGACCACGCCAACGTGCAGCCGCACGCCGGCGCGCAGGCGAACCTCGCGGTCTTCGGCGCCTTCCTCGACCCGAGGTCGGATGACTGCGTGCTCGGGATGTCGCTCGCGCACGGCGGCCACTTAACGCACGGCTCGCCGGTGAACGTCTCCGGCAAGTGGTTCCGGTTCGTCCCGTACGAGGTGCAGCCGGAGACCGAAGTGCTCGACATGGACCGCGTGCGCGACCTCGCGCTGCGCCACCGGCCGAAGATCGTGCTCGCCGGGTACACCGCCTACGCGCGGGAGATCGACTTCGGCGCGTTCCGCGAGATCGCCGACGAGGTCGGCGCGATCCTGTGGGTCGACGCTTCGCATTTCATCGGGCTGTCCGCGGGCGGCGCGTACCCGAACCCCACCCCGTACGCGGACGTCGTGACCTTCACGACGCACAAGACCCTGCGCGGGCCGCGCGGCGCCGCGATCGTCTGCCGGGAGGAGCACGCGAAGGCGATCGACAAGGCGGTGTTCCCGATGATGCAGGGCGGTCCGCTCGAGCACGTCATCGCCGCCAAGGCGGTCGCGTTCCGCGAGGCGATGTCCGCGGCGTTCGGGGAGTACGCGTGGCGCGTGGTGCGCTCGGCGCGGGCGCTCGCGACCGCGCTCGAGGACGAGGGGCTGCGGATCGTCTCGGGCGGCACGGACTCGCACCTCGTCCTGGCCGACCTCCGGCCGCTCGGCATCGGCGGGAAGGAGGCCGAGACCGTCGGCGACGAGGTCGGCATCGCGCTGAACAAGAACGCCATCCCGTTCGACCCGATGCCGCCGCTCGACCCCTCCGGCATCCGCGTGGGGACCCCGGCCGTCGCGACGCTCGGCATGGACGAGGCAGAGATGAAGGAGGTTGCGGCCATCGTCGGCGACGCGTTCCGGGCCCCGCGAGACGATCTCGTCAAGGCCGCCTGCCGGTCCCGCGTCGCCGAGCTCATGCGGCGGTTCCCGGTCTACCCGGAATGAGCCGGGCGCCGGCGGCCGGGGTACCATCGGCGCGGTGCTCCCGTATCTCGTCGTCGCCGGCGTCGCAGGCGTCGCCACGTTCCTGACGACGCCCCTCGTCCGAACCGTGTCGCTGCGACTGGGCTGGATCGACCGGCCGTCGGACCGCAAGGTCCACCCGAAGCCGACGCCCACTGCCGGCGGGCTCGCGATCTTCGTCGGCGTCGCGGCGGCGATCGCCATCTCGCGGATCGTTCCGACCCTCCGCGGGATCCACGTCGCGAGCTCGGACCAGGACGCGGCGCTCGCGGCGGCGCTCGTGATCGTGAGCGTCGGGCTGCTCGACGACGTGAAGGGGCTCTCGCCGATCGGGAAGCTCGCGGGACAGATCCTCGCGGCCGGGGTGCTGGTCCTGCTCGGGGTCCAGCTGCTGTACTTCTTCTTCCCGGGCCGCGGCACCATCGTCCTGACGCCCGACCTCTCGGTCGAGCTCACGGTGCTGTGGGTGCTGGCGATGATCAACGCCGTCAACCTGATCGACGGGCTGGACGGTCTCGCGGCGGGGATGGTCGCCATCGCGGCGATCGCCTTCTTCGTGTACACGCAGCAGACGACCGGCGCCGACGGAACGGCCTCGGCCGCCGCCCTCCTCTCCGCGGTCGTCGCCGGCGCCGCGATCGGGTTCCTGCCGTGGAACCTGCATCCCGCCCGGATCTTCATGGGCGACACGGGGGCGATGCTGCTCGGCCTGCTGATGGGCGTCGCGACGATCTCCGGCGTCGGCCGGTCCGTGGGGGGCCCGAGCGCCGGCGACTTCGCCGCCTACGCGATCCCGATCTTCGTCCCGCTGCTGGTGCTCGGCGTCCCCCTGCTCGACGTCCTGCTCGCGATCGTCCGTCGGGTGCGGCGCGGGACCGGCATCGGGCACGCCGACAAGGAGCACATCCATCACCGGCTGCTCGACATCGGCCACTCGCACCGGCAGACGGTGTTCCTCCTGTACTTCTGGAGCGCCATGCTCTCCGCCTGCGTGCTGATGGTCGCGTTCGTCAACGGTCGGACGGTCGTTCTGGGGCTCCTCGCGGCCGCGGTCATGCTGGCGGCGGTCGT